>JAZDOF010001090.1:0-2315 GCA_043799015.1 Pseudomonadota bacterium
TCCGCATCAATCCGCTGGGCTGTTTTCTTCATACTTACACATATAAGCACGTTTGCCTTTGCGGTCAATCGTCCTTTGAACGGCGCATCAAACAATGAGAACCGGCAACGGTTCTTGGATTCCGTCCAAGTCTTCAGGCTGCGGCGTGACCGTGGGACGTTGAATTAGGAAATATTCGGTGCTATGTTTTTCGCTTGAAAAGACCGACCGGACTCTCTTCCCAAGGGCCCGCGGCAGAGAAGGCGCTGACATGAGTAATGGACTTCTTATGGTTTACACCGGTGCGCGCGAACAAACGGGCCACGTAGTGCTCGGCCAGGTTCTTCGCTCGAGTGGACGAGGATTAAAGATCTGTGTAGTTGACTTTGAAAAGCCCGGAATGGAAGGGGCCCTTAGTTCACTCCCCGGGCCGTTCGGCGACCGAGTTGAGGTCCACCGCCCGGCGTTCGGCGACCGCGGACCTGAGAACGAGGAAGGCGAACCAGGCGCCGCAATGATAAAGACATGGGAACTTGCGCGTGGGAAGGTTCGCTCGGGATTGTTCGACATCGTCATCCTTGCCGATGTAGCTGAGCTTATTCGATCGGGGGTGGCGTCGGAAGGCATGTTCCTGGAAGCGCTGGAAGGCTTGCCCGACGACCTCACGGTCATTCTGACCGGAGATACGGTTTCTGCGGCCCTGGCGGACCGTGCGGATCTCATCACGGAGATTGCGATTCTGAAGGGTTAGATATGCCTCCTTCCGGAGGCGGAGCCCAAAGGCCGGGTGGGCCGGCCCGAAACTGTCGATCAAACCCGCAATGAAACGGATTGTCGATTGCAGGCCGAGTAATGTGGGAGGGAAGCACTATGAACGACCTCGACATAATGAAGACTTTGACCCAAAAGACCGAAAGCAAGATTGTGTTCTTGGTCTTGGACGGATTGGGGGGACTGCCCCGGGAAATAGGCGGTCCCACTGAGCTGGAGGCGGCAAAAACCCCCAACATGGACCGCTTGGCCCGGGAGGGTATGCTGGGACTCCTTCACCCCGTTGGTACGGGTATTTCCCCCCGGCAGCGGTCCGGGGCATCTCGGATTGTTCGGGTACGATCCCTTGATTTACATGATCGGCCGTGGGGTCCTGGAGTCGGTGGGCATAGGATTGGAACTTACCGATCAGGATGTGGCGGCCCGAGGCAACTTCTGCACCGTTGACGAAAACGGGCTCATAACGGATCGGAGAGCAGGCAGGATCCCGACCGAAGAGTGCACTCGAATGGTCGGTCTGATCGAAGGAATTACCCTACCCGGTGTGGAAATCATAGTGAAACCGGTTCGCGACTATCGGTTCGTTCTGATATTTCGAGGGCCGGGGCTGTCTGCCGACCTAAATGAGACGGACCCCCAGAGAACGGGCCACAAGCCGCTTGAAGTTGTCCCCGGAACGGACACGCCCGAGGCGAGGCGTACGGCCGAATTGGCAAATATGTGGATAGACAAGGCAAGGGCCCTTATCAAGGACCAACACCCGGCCAATATGGCGCTTTTACGAGGCTGGTCCGTAAAGCCGGGGCTTCCGTCCTTCGAAGAGGTGTACAAGCTGAAGGCAGCGGCTCTGGCGGTTTATCCGATGTACAAGGGTTTGGCCGGCTTGGCGGGCATGGAACTCATCGAAGGGCTGGGCAATCTGGACGATCAGCTCGCGGCCCTTGAGAGACTGTGGGAATCGCACGATTTCTTCTTCTTCCACTACAAGTACACCGACAGTCGAGGAGAAGACGGGGACTTCGACGCCAAAGTCCGGGAGATTGAAATCGTGGACCGTGCCGTTCCTCGCATACTTGAACGCAAACCCGACGTCCTTGTGATCACCGGGGATCATTCCACCCCCGCCGTGCTGGCCTCCCACAGTTGGCATCCGGTGCCGGTACTGCTGTGGTCGCCCGGGACCACCAGAGGCAACTGGGACGTTACCGGCTTTGGGGAGACCCAGTGCCTTCGGGGTGCGCTCGGTCAGTTCAGGGCCGTGGACCTCATGAAGTTGGTTACGGCCCACGCCAAGAAGCAGATCAAGTACGGGGCGTAGCAGTCAAGGGCAACTCCCCAAGGTTTTCCGGGGCAATGCGCCGTCGGCCTTCTTCGATCTCCTTGATCATAGCCACGACGGCATCGTTCGACGGGGTCGGGACTCCATGCTCCCGGCCTCGATCGCAGATGTAACCGTTCAGGAAATCGACCTCGGTCTTAAGTCCCCGTTCCAAGGACTGAAGGCTGGAAGACTTGAGGCGCCTATACTTGAATCCGATTAGTCGAATGAGCAAGTGACGTCGGAA
>JAZDOF010000982.1:0-2450 GCA_043799015.1 Pseudomonadota bacterium
TTGATTGCGCAGACCGGTGGAGTGGCGGGGGCCTTGGTGGAGGCCGTGCGGCGGACGGCCAAATCGGGCCGAGACAAGGCAATGCAGGCGGCCGGCTTGACCCCTGCGGATCCCGAGTACGCTCCCAAGGGTTATGCCAAGAGGATGTACGAGTACATTACGGGCAAGTACGTTACCGGGTCCCAAGGTTCGGACTCGATCGGCGATTCGGCATCCGAACATCTTCAGCGGAAGCACGATTATGACATCAGCGAACAGATTACAAACTTTCGCGATGCCGACGGGAAAATAACGTTCTCCTACGTCACTACCGAGACTGTAACCGAATCGTACTACGAGTACGAAGGAGATACCCTTTGCCGTGTAGAGAAGAGCTATGACGTCAAAAAGGAATATCCCGTCGCGTACGAGTACGGCAATGCCTATGCCGGAGGGAGCGCGGGCGACTATGATCCCGCCGATTTCGTCTTCGGAGAGGATGGTTCGGGCTACAAAGACCTTGGCGACTACCATGTCAGTGAATATGACAGTGGCGGCTATGACCCCAGCAACTTCTATCACAGCGACTACGGTATGCACTGCTTGGGCTCGGGCGACGACGACCTGAGTTACCTCGGTATGGACGAAACCCGCGTGCCGACCGATCCCGTGGGACAATCCCAGGATGCCGAGCACGACGCATACGGCGACGACACCAAAACTTCGAGTGAGCGGCTGGTAGAAGAGTTGTCCGAATTGCGCCGGGACGGCGCAACCGACTCCGAACTCAGGGACCAGGGTTATAGGTTGGCGCAGTATAGGGCGCCTGCGGGGCTGCCTATGCCCGACAAGAATGACCTCGACCTTAATGACCCCTTCTGGCGCGGGTTTCACGACGGAGTGGTCGACCATAATGTCTTTGAAGAGCGGCAACGTCAGATCGCGGCCGGCACCGCACCGGACATGCAGGATGACCCGGAAAGATACCACGAAGAGGAGGAAGAGGAGGAAGAGGCCGTTAACGCGGCAGCGGGGCCCAATCCATTCCAAGAGATCTTTCTTGACGCCCTGGCGGAGAAAGAAGCAGAACCATACACCCGGAAACAGGCATTGAAAGAATGGGACTATCTGGTCCGTGACGGGAGTCCGGAGAAGATCGCCATTGTTGCTATGGGCTTAGGGACTCGCTCTCTCTACGACGCAGATGAGTTCGCGACCGCCAGGGAGCGCGAGCAATCGGACGCGGATATCAAATACTTGGCGATCGGGATTGCCGTAATGCTCGATGGCCGACCGGATGCCCTGGAGTATGCTCGGTCAATGGCCAAGGCCGCCGAGGACGCCGGTAAGACGTGGGCCGCCAAGCTGTGGCGAGAAGTAGTGAATTCACTGTTCCGCGCAGAGGGGAAGCCGACCCCGGAAGAAGAGGCCATGAAATCGGTTCGTGACTTGCGGAAGGGAATAGAATGGGCTTTGATCCCTGGGCAAATGACCGAGGACCTCAATGAGGAGGTCGGTAGGATCCTTTTCGGCCCCCTTGCCGAGAAGGTCGGATTGGTCGGTGCTGGAAAACCTTCAGTAAATGAACTGGTGGAAGTGGCCGCTCAAGTCCCGAACTTGGCTCATAGGATTGCGAACGGACATGCCTATATGAAGCATGTGGAAAACAACAACGACAAGCGCTTCCCAAGCCACCGCCACCTCAAGGTTGAGGAGGACGTCCCCATCTCGCGGGTAGAATTTCAGCGCCTTATTCAGAGCGCCTTGTCAATGCCGGACAGGGCCAAGGTGCTTGAAAACGGCCAGATCGCGTATGAGTACAAGGACAAGCACACAGGGGAGCGTATTGTAGTCATTTACAATCCCGATGATCCGGACCTGGGCACCGCGTATTATCCGGATGAAGGTGAAGCCGAGTTCGATAGACTCGATAAACCTAAGCGTTCACGGCGATGATCGCAACTACTTGAAACGACTTCAACGCGATATCGGAAGGTACAACTCACTCATCGTGATTTCAAACTGTTATAGCCTTCGTGGTGAACACTTACCGATAAACTTAAATCGGAGGGAGATTAGTGTGGAACTCAAGCAGATTGAAGCTGATCGCGTTGTGCTGAATTTTTGTCGGCATGAATTGGGAAACATGAATAACGCTCTTAACGAAGTCTGCAACGCAAGGCGCGCCCTGGATTTCGTGACCAAAATGGGAGCGGCGTGGGATAAGGTACGACCGATACTGCATGATTACATTAACCCGGTTTGCAACCAGATGGACGAGTTCGGATTTCAGCGCGTATCCGTGCGCCTATCCGGATGGGAACTGCGTGCAATCATCGGGGCTTTGCAAGACGTCTGCCGGGGGCTGGGCTTCGACTTTTCCACGAGGATGGGAGTCAAACGCGGCGAAATTCACCAAATGATAGAGGCGCTGGGCGTTATTTATGACCAAATGTGCCGGAAGCAGGCAC
>JAZDOF010001003.1:0-3187 GCA_043799015.1 Pseudomonadota bacterium
CCAGCATATGGGTCAGGATTGAGGCGGAAGGATGTGGATTGGTGAGGACTATATCGTGATTGGGCAGTATCCTCAGATCATCCCGGTCCGCTGAGCTCGCGGGCTGGAAAGTCTCGGTCAACGAGAGGCAATACGCGCCGAGTTCGTTCAAACGCACGTAGAGCAGGCCGTCGTACCTGCCGCAGAATGGGAGCTCATCGGTGCCCCATAGGCCGTCGAATTCCGGCCACAGGAAATGCGGGAACACATAAGCCAAGTCGACCAAACCGAGGCTACCTAATGTCTCAAAAAGAAAAACCCTCAGGTACTGTAGGTCTATGGATTCGTCATCCACCAGATAGCCGTAGTCATGACTGCTGAAATACAGATCAAAGGAGGATCGACACGTCTGAAACCCATGGCCCGACGCTATGCAGAACCGAAGCGCCTCGGGCACGGTAACCCACTTTCCCACGGGCCACGCGCGCAAGGACAGGAAAAGCGCCTTTCGCCTGAGCGACGGTTTGGTCGTATGACGTTTGGCCCGCCCGGTCTGGCCTTTGATGTGGTTGACTCGATTCATTTCATCGAAGTCGTCGTCATCCAGCATCTTGAAAACGCCCGTCCGAAAATCGCTCGGCCGGCCCGAGGCAAGCACGGCGGCACCGGCCTCCGTCAGGACCAGTTTGTCGTTCTGAGGCCGACACCAGCCGCACTGTTGAACCAGGACGGCCCATGCATGGGCTCTCACGGACCCTGCCGCGAACTCTCGCCCATACTCTTCCGAAACCTCCGGGGGCAATTCCAAGTCAAAATCCGAACCGACGAGGACACCTTGAATCGCCTTTTCGGTCGCACCCGTGGGGCGTCTATTCCTTGGCGTAACCTTCAGTTTACCCGTCCTTGCCGATCCCAGGACTCCACGCAACTCCGTCAAGCCGATTTCTGAACCCTTATGAACATGAATCGGCCTCGGAGTTTGGTTCTTGTGGCGGAGTTCCGACGGAAGGGAATCAACAGCCTCGATGCGCACGGCCTGGGGCTTGGGAACAAGCTCCTTGAGGGTGGGAACAAGGCTGGGCGGCATGAAGTACCGAGCCTCGTCACGGGTGAAGAACAAGCCCGCAACGGGGGCTTCACCGGCACTGAAATGTCTGGGGTCGGCGGGGCGCATACCGACATATTTTGCTCTGAAAGCATCGGCGGGAAAGTGGCCCCCGTTGTGGGCCAGTTCGGATATTAACCGTGCGTCGGCAACGGAAACCCTTGAAAGGACGTGATTGATGTTCCTCAGCATTTGGCTTGTGAGAGCGTCCACGAGTTCGTCCTTTGCCGACAGCGCTTTGGGAAGACCCAACGCCGTTCGGATGTTCCTCAGTGCAGGCACCGTCAGCCTCGAAATAACGTCTCTCACGGTTAGGGGCATGGCTATGCGCTTTCGTCCGGGGTCTGACCGTCGTCCGTACTCAAAAGCCTCGGGATGGGGTTTCCGATCATTGTGGAAATTCACAACGGAAATTACGTACAATAGTCGGCTCTATCCGGGGACCACGTATCCCAACTTGCGCATTGCCGTCCGGAACGCCTTGATGTGGCGTTTGTCCACCACTACGTGCTTCCCGTTCGCCATGAGACAGTACTTGGAGGCCCTACGGTCTCCGGTGATGATTGCGGCGAGGTGCTCGTCCTTTAGTTCTATGACGAGAGCTTCCTCGCAGTTGACGATGGCCTTTGATCGGACCTCTATGTCGTCAAAGAACGTGGCGACGTTATCCGGTAAGCCGCCGGCGGTGCAGAGTTCAAGGAACCTGAGGATATCCTTCATCTGGGCGCCCGATTCCATATGCTTAAGAACCTTGTCCCGATCCAGACGCCACACGAAATCCGAATCCTTGACGGCGATCTCGTCCAGCATGAATCGAACCTGCACAGGAAGAGCGGATCGGCCGGCAACGATGACGTCGTGATTGGGCAAAACCCTTACAATTCCGGACAGGTCAGGAACGGAGTGCTTGTATGTCGGTGTTAATCCAAGACAATAGGCACCGAGGTCGTTTAGTCGAACGTATAGGAGACCATCGTATTGCCCGCAGAAACTTATGTGGTAGTTGCGGTAGACCGGCTTCAAGTCCGGCCAAAGAAAGTGGGGGGCCGTGTACGCCAAGTCCAATATCCCGAGAGTTCCAAATGATTCGAAGAGCAATGCTCTCAAATACTGGCGATCCAATTGTTCCGCCATTTCGAGTTGCCGGAATCGTCCGGTCGACTTGGACGGTTGAAAATCCGGAAACGACATGACAAAGGGGTTCCTAGAAACTTCAAACCCTTTATCCAGAAGCTTTACAGAGCGAAAAGCCTCGTCAAAAGATATCCATTTGTTTACCGGCCAATGCTTCATAGAGCCGAACACGGCTTTTTTGCGTTCGCTCGGCGGAGTGATATGCCCTCTGAGCCACCTTAGGTGGGATGCAATTTTGTAATGGCGGTCCAATTCATCGAAACCGTCGTTTTCTACGAAGCGCCTGACTCCGGATCGGAATTCTTCCTCATCGCCGAAGAGCACCAGGTGTCCGGTCTCGGTGAGGTCCAACCTGTTAGAGCGGGGATAGGCCCACTCGCATTGTTGAATGAGAAGACCCCAGACAGCGGCCTTCACGGCCATTGAGGATTCCACGACACTTACAAGCGGATTGCTCTTCAGGGGAAAACCCAACTGAAAATCGCCTCCGATTAATTCCTTCTCCAGGATGGTCTGTGCAGCATAGGAGGGGCGAGAGTTCGAAGGGTTGATCCCGACCTTGCCTGCCTTGACGGCGGAAAGAATCCTCGTCGGTTCAAGGAGTCCGGCCGCGTTGCCGATGTGGATCCGTACCGGTCGTGTTCCCGAATGCTCGTCTTTGATTTCTTCAGGGATCTTGTCCGCTGTTGTCATCTTGATCTTGAATGACGGTTTACGTAATAACTTCCTTACCTTATCGGCCAGTGTCTCCGGCATCTCATAGCGTCCCCTATCCACGTAGCAGAAGAGGAATACCAGCGATGCAGCGTTCCCGGAACCCTTGGGAGGGTCCTCAATGGACCATCCGGGGAACCTAGCCTTGTACAGCGCCGGATCGTACGGGCGCCCGTGAGGGGCCACATCGGCAATGATCATACGTTCCGGATTAGACATCTTGTCAATTACGGAGGGAAGATCCGACTCCAAGCG
>JAZDOF010001031.1:0-3200 GCA_043799015.1 Pseudomonadota bacterium
GTATCCACGAGATCCGTTTCGGAACCTACAAGGGGAAGGCACGGATGGTTGTGGACTACCAAAACAACACAGTACCCCCGTTCGAGGTGAAGAAAGAAGGTGATACCTTCATCGTCGCCCTGGGCGGGGCCGCGTCCGAGCCGGTCACCAAAGGCGGCGCCGACGCCAAGACGTCTGCTGCGATCAAACCCGCGCCGCCGTCCCATCTTGCACCCAGTTTCGTACCGGCAACGGCGAATCCGGGCACGGGGCGAAAGGTGGAGCTGCCGCCCGTAATAGGTTCGGGCAAGGAAGCGGCTGCGGAAAAGGAAAAGTCCATCGACGTTTCGGTCTCGAGCGCGACTAAGGATTCCTCCAAGGCCAAGCCCATGCAGTTGGCACAGGCCATGGATCTGGAGGGGCCCCCTCCGCCCGGCCCGGGGAAGAACCAGGGACCGCCGCGAGAACGTAAGCCCGAGCCTAAGATAGCTCCTGCGCCGAAGGCCGTCGATCGGCCCGAACGAGACCGACCGGCCCCCTCCGTATCCAGTCAAGGTGCCGCCGGTGGGGCAAGAGAAGTGAGACCTCCGGTAACGCCTCCTACTCCCGATCCAAGGCTGGTGGTCCAGGAGATAACCGAACTCAAGTTCATGCAGGTGGGGCACAACTCCCGGCTGATGGTCCGAGGCGGCGATCACCTGGACTATCGTATGACCAAAGAGTCTCCGACCAAGGTTAGGCTGGACCTTATCAACGCCGAAATACCCAAAGCGTACCAGAAGCCTCTTCAGACCGATCTCTTTTCCACGTCCGTCGAAATGATCGTACCCGGTTCCCAAACGCTCTTCATTCAGTTGAAAGACGCGGTACCGTACCAAGTGCAAAAGCAAAAGGGCGTGCTGATGGTGGACTTTCCGCCTCCGCGTTTTGCCCTAACCGACGATATGAGGGTATCGGGTAAGGCGGAAGAAGGTGACCAGGCGTCTCAAGCCGTGGGAGAGCAGAAGAAGAAGCAACGTGAGGAGAAGAAGGACGAAGCGCGGGTCAGACGTAGATATCAATTGGACCAGCAATTGGAGAGCCTTTCAAGAAAAGAGCGCGAGCTGGAACAAAAGAAGGCCGAGGCGGAGAAGGAAAGAAAGGAAATAGAAAAGAAGTACCCAATAATAACTCCTGATCCGGACGTGTTTAGTAAACCGGTTACAATGGACTTCCAGGGTATAGCGCTCAAGAACGCATTCAGACTGCTGGCGGAACAGGCCGGAATCAACATAATCGTAGGGGACGACGTTAAGGGTGCCACGACGGTAAGGCTTTTCCAGGTGCCCCTCGGGCAGGTCATAGACCACCTGCTGAACACCAACGGTCTGGATCGTGACGTCTTGGGGAACGTCATGTGGGTGGGTACATCCAAGAGTATCAAGGACAGGAAGGACACCAGAAAAAAACAGCGAGACGACCTCCTGAATTACGTGGACAAGAAACTTAATGCCATCCGGGCGGAGTTGCGGCAACTCGAAGCGAGGCGGGAAGCCCTCTTGAAAGAGGTCGCGGAAGAGGAGTCCGTCGGCGAGGCAGTGCCCGAGGATATGCCGAACTTTCAACCGATAGGGGCATCGACGGTCGTTAAGATAGGCGACCAATTAATGACCTTTATAAAGGTGAGAATCAAGCTGAATTACGCCAAGCCCGGAGATATACTGCCCATCCTGGAGTGCATGTTCCGATTCAACTGCAAACAGAAACAACCGACCGCTGAGGAAGCCGTAGGGCAAAAGCGGCAACAGGCTGAGGAATCCGCGGCGCAACAAGGGTTCAGTCCGGATAGCCCGGGCGGACAGGACCGAGTGGAAAGGGACATGGCCAATTACGACAGGGAACGACGTACTCGAACCCTGGAAAGACAGGTGACTCAGACCCCGGGGCGCCAAGTCGCCGAAGAAGGAGGGGAAGGGGACCTTGACGATACCATGAGGCGAATTATTGCGCACACGAACCTCTGGAGCAATGACAAGTACAACATGATATTCATCCAGGACCTTCCCGAGCGCATCGAGGAAATGAAGAAGCTCATCGCTACCTTGGATGTACCGACTCCCCAGGTCCTCATTGAAGGCAGAATCGTGTTGGCTACCCGATCCTGGGGTCGAGGCCTGGGCGTGCTCTGGGGCGGTAGGAACAACCAAATCGGCAATCTGCCCGGTCCCGACACTGCCGCGGCCAGAAGGCAGGGGATCTGGGGATACGCGGGTCAGAGCGGCACAGCCGGATCGCCCACGGGAACCACAATCGGACCGGGTGATATAACCTCCGGGTTCGTGGTGAACCTCCCCGCTACCATCGCAGGCGGTGTTAACCCCATGAGTATGGGAATCCAATTCGGTCTGCTTGCCAGCCAGTTCGCCACTGATCTTGACTTGAGCCTTCAGCTCGGTGAATCGAGCGGTCAGACAAAGACGATAGGGCGACCAAAGGTTCAGGTGGAGGACGGAAAGCGGGCTGAGATCAAGAACGGTGAAGACATCCCGTACGCAACCGTATCGGCGGCCGGTTCGCAGATTCAGTTGGTATCAGCGGCCCTGGGCCTGTCGGTAACTCCCAAGATCTATCCCGATGGACGGATCGAAATGCAGATCAACATAACGGACAATGCTCCGGGCAACACGTATCCGGGCGGAGTTGGTATCCTTAAGCGAGAAGCGAAAACAGTCCTGATCGTGAAGGACGGCGAGACCGCGGTAATCGGCGGCATCCTGCGCCAGAGCGATACCAACAGCAGGGGCGGCTGGCCCGGGCTCATGAACGTGCCCATAGTCAACTTCTTTTTCAGCAATAAGAACGTGTCAAAGGGAGTTGCGGAACTCCTCGTATTCATCACGCCGTCCATCATCAAACGACCGCCTTTGGCCTCGTAAGCACACTCAATCATCCCTCTTCCGAAAGCTTCCCCCGGGCCGAGCGCACGGGGGAAGCTTTTTTTTGAGGAACTGCAGCGGTCCGGTTTGGATGTACGATGGAAGGCGTTCGGTCGAGTCAACCTCACTGATGAGGATATGATGCAGACCATGGACGACTTCAACCAATCATTATTCCAGATGGTCAGCTTCCGCATGATGGGTATTCGGATATTACCCAGCCTTTTGTCTCTGCTTCCTCAGACCGAAATCTATCGTGACCTGCCGGCGGAAACGAAACTCGAGTTTTGCCCGTATCTCCTGCCC
>JAZDOF010001063.1:0-2817 GCA_043799015.1 Pseudomonadota bacterium
CCTTCATCGGTCATCAGCCTACTGGACGAGGAGCCGGTTGTAATTAGGGCCGGAAAAGGGGATGTGAGCTATTTTTCGTAGGCATAGAGAGCGATGGTGGTGCAGCCGGCCGTTAATACCCCATGCTGTTGACTGAAGGGATTTTCTCGAAATCGGGGGAACATGTAAGTGAATCGGGGCATGTGGAGGGGCGACCGGCGGTCCCGCTTCAGCCGATAGGGGCGGCGACCCGCACGAGATTAGAGGACTTCTCCGGTAGAGGTCCGGCAGCCGCATTACAGTCCGGACGACGGACGGTGACCTATGGATTTCGACAAGTTGTTTCCTACGCTGTTCGGTATCTTGTGCGTCTGTGTTTTTCTGGTCACGTTCTTCCTCGGCGATGTCGTCGGCTGGATGATCGAAGCAAAGCTGACGCGTCGTTGGCGTCGGTCCGCCGCGAAAACGGGGTTGAGCTTTGACGCGCGCAGAGAGCGCCGGCCTTTCATATCGAGTCTGTTGCTGCCCAAGATTATCGCACAGGGAGTCCGCGAATCGGTATTCACCTACGGCGAGTCCCTCAAGACCATTCGTGGGACGCTCCGAGGCTTCCAAGTAATGATATCCGATTTCTCGATTTGGGATTTTCACACCAGAGGGCCGCTGATATATCGCGCCGTGATATGTGTGGTTCACTGGGATTCATTCACTCAGCCCGACCCAATAGATGTGGTGAGATTGACGAGTATCCTTCTTCACGGATTCCGACTCGATCAATCATTCCGGGAGTATAGATTCCCGTCCGACCCGGAGTTCGAGAACACGTTCGTGCTTTTCGCTAGGCAATCCGCCATCCCTTGGGGATTCTCCGGCGAATTGCGAAACCTGTGCGTGAGGCGCAAACATGTCGTCGACGTTCTCATGATACGGGAGACCGATCTGGTTGTCGTGAGTCGCGACGGCGCCCCGGAGCGTTTTCATCTGTTGGCCGACATGGCGGTCGGCATGGCCGAGGAATTAATGGCCGGAGTACCGGCCGATCCGTACCGGTAGTGGAAACGGAAGGCCTGTGGACGTGTGTGCCGGTATCAGGACTTAACGTATTTCTCCCCAAAGCCGAGATACTGCCACAGAAGGAACTCAATTAGGGGCGACAACCCACCGCCGGTCCGCGTTGACTCATCCGGCGACCTCGCCTTGGCCAAGGCGTCATCGAGGAGTTTCTGATTGATGCGCACTCCGGTGTTCTTTCGTTTGCCGGGAAACACAGGGCGGTAGTTGATGGCCTTGGCGGTTGACACCGCGGTTACCGCAGCCCGGCCCCCCGTACCCCACCACTTAACGATCTCTTGAATAGCGGCCAGGGTTTCCTCATCCAATTGAGCCGGCCGGGCCTGTGGGTTCGTGGTCGGGATGACGGCGGGGTCTTCAAATATCGACGGTTCCGGATCGGAAAAAACCGGTATGTGATGGCCTCCCCGAAGTGTCTGCTTGACTTGGGACGTCGGTCTCGGAAGTCCGTCATAGTCCACTTCGTCCGCCGGGCGGGGCCGGCTGCTCGCGACATCCGGCTGCTTTTCCTTCAATCCGGTGCCCGGCTTTTTTCGAAGCGTCGTAACAGGGCGCTTTGCCCGTTTCGGCAAGGGCTTGTGTAAAAGGTCCGGAATGTTACGCTCGCAAAAGCGCTTAATATTGGCAACGGTCCATTCCTTGCCGGTGGTTGTGGATACTCCGTTGGCATTGAGCGCGTCGGCGAAGGAGTCCCATTCTTTCCCTTCAAAGGCTATCCCGTCGGCCACTGCCCGGACGTTACCGACTGCGTCGGAGCTTTTCTTCGTAATCGTCTTGGCCAAGACTCGATCCTCCATCCAACGATACTCACGCGGCAACGCTGCGCGGCGGGTGCGGGATGCCTCCCGAAGTATTATCCGCACGTAATCGTCCACGCAGGTATTTTCTCGACGGCCGGAGCATGCGTCCTCTCCCCCGTCCAAGCCTGAAGAGGCGCGGGAGTGAAGCCGGCGTCCGCACGGTGAACGGTTACAAGCGCTTTGAAGATAAAATTTTACCATCTCCAGCCACCGGATGTCAATGATAACATACCACATCTGCACCACCGGTCACGGAAGCTCTATGCCCGCATCGGCATCCACCTCCGGTAACCTGATCGCCCACGGAGGCCGACCCGACCCACGGGTTGCCCTATAACCGATCGTTCTGCTAGAATGGCACATGATGGATATGGATTCGAGCCGCCGGACCCCGGTGAGGGCCGGTTACTCCATCACGCAAGGGGGAGGATTGCCATGGGCGACGAATACCCGTTTATAATCCCGCAAACGGTTCATAAGGAGTTGGAAAAGGTCCTCGGTACCCTGAAGCATCCTTCCAAGGCCTTGGATTTATGTCGTCTTCCCAAGGACGGAAGTCCTTACTTCGTCAGCCTGTTCGAGACTTGGGCCCTGCGTGCGGGAGCAACTCTCGACGCACTAACGGAGATCCGCACCCGAATGGCCGAATTGGACGGCGATGCCCTCGACGCCAAGATCGACACTCTTTGGGTAATTGAAACCGCTCTCCAACGCGAGTTCGATCTTTTTCAGGCCATGCTTGCCTTCGCTTCACTCACTTGGAGTTACGATCCCGCGGTCGTTAAAAGGATACAGGCCGCCGTGGTGAAACGTCCGGCCCCCGTACCCGCCGCCGAAGAGACGGACAAGGTGGTCCCGGCCAAGTCTCTGGAAAAGGTCTATGAAAGGGTGCTCGACGTCATCTCCATGTACGAGGCGATTATGAAGCTGGAATCGCCCGACGCCAGACAGCGGGAGATTCTCTACA
>JAZDOF010001066.1:0-6847 GCA_043799015.1 Pseudomonadota bacterium
TCCTCTCCCCATGTCATTCGCGTAAGAATTCTCCTAAACTCGATACTTGTCAAGGAATTTTTGTGATATGATCCGCAAATGAAATCCGTAAGATTAGTAGTAGCGCGGTACTGCACGTGATGAGCATGAAATACCTTAGTATGATGAGCCCGTTATCACTGACCTTTAGGGCAATGTTAATTGCCGGCTTGATCAATTGCCTGTTACCAGGCGATTCTATTGGCCTTAATTTAGATTTCATAATGTCCGGCGTCCCCAAGGACCAAGGTAGTTCCCCCCTAGCGGGGACTTCGCATCTGCCGGATGGATCCGCGTCGAGCACGTCGTCGGTCGGCCCGTACAGGCCCGGCATGGTAGCGGCCAAGGCCCCCGAGGAAGACGACCAAGCCGCGGTAACGCCGGCGCAAAAGCCGGACGAGGACCTCGGTGAGACAGTGAGGCAAATAACCGAACTGGTTGCGAACGGTCGCAATGAGCCGGCCCGGGAGATGGTTCGCGAGGTGATCCGAGCTTGTGACTCGGGAACGGGAGACGTGAGGGACTGTTCCAAATGGATGAAGGCCCTCCAGGGGCTCGATGCGCTCCTCCAGGCTCCCCCCAAGCGTATCGTTTCTACCAACACATTGAATATGAAGCTTGTACGCATTCCTCCCGGCGAGTACATGATGGGAAGCCCCAAGCAGGAAATGGATTGGTTGAGGCTAACGTTTCGCAAAACCTGGCGGGAGGGACACAAGCAGTGGTTTCAGGACGAGATGCCGCTCCATCCGGTCCGCATCACCAAGGCATTCTACGTGGGGGCTCACGAAGTCACCGTGGGGCAGTTCAGGGAGTTCGTGAAGGCTGCCAAGTACAAGACCGACGCGGAGAAAGGCGACGGGGGAATGATTTTCAGCGCGGCCGAGAGCCGGTGGGTACCCAAGAAAGGCATGAAGTGGGATTCGGTTTCTTGGACATTGGCGGATAACCAGCCGGTGGTTTTCGTTTCCTGGAATGATGCCCAAGCCTTTTGTCGTTGGCTCAGCCGAAAAGAGAACAGGACCTATAGGCTCCCCACGGAGGCCGAATGGGAAATGGTGTGCCGGGGAGGGCGGGCATGGGTCAGGTTCGCCTACGGGAATCGCCTACCGGGCGACAAGGACATGAATTTCGGGGACGGCAACTCGAAACTGCCGTCGAATTTGATCACGGTCAACGATGGACATCGTTATGTAGCACCTGTGGGGAGCTATCCCCCCAACGGTTTCGGCGTTTACGACATGGACGGAAACGTCATGGAATGGGCGGAAGACCAATACGACCGAAATTATTACGATAGTTCGCCCATTGATGACCCCAAGGGGCCGTCCACGGGAAGCGGACGTCTCAACAAGGGAGGCAATTGGTATGCCAGTCCTGCCGACTGTCGTTGCGCGTTTCGCGGTTTTTCGGGTCCGGACATGAGCTTCTGGAACCTCGGCTTTCGGGTAGTTATGGAGGAACATTCCGACGACAAGCCGGTTGTAGCATCCAAGAGCGAATCCAAAAAGGATGCCGACGACAAGAAGGCAACGGAAACCGAATTTCCCCCAACGGACGAAGACGGGCTGCGTTTCTTCCGGCAGGCCATGTTCGCCGCGCAACAACAACAATGGGAAACCGCGGTGGAAGACCTGGAGAAGGCACTCAAGGTCTACGAAAAAAGGGAAGACTACAAGTGGATCGCTAGGGTGAAGGCCACATTGGCCGGAGTCTACGCGGAAACCAATCGTAGGTTCAAGAGCAAAGAATTGTTTACCCAGGCTCTGGCCGAATTCCGGAAAATCGGGGACGTTTCAAGCGCACGTATGATCCTGAGCCAATTGCAGCAGCTTGAAACCTCGCCCGGAGTAAAGGTCGTCGAGGTTAAGAAAGGCGGCTCCGCCGACAAGGCCGGCATCGTGGTGGGAGACACCATAGTCGAATACGCGGGCGATACGGGATTCAGGGTCCAGGGGTTCAAGCAACTCGTCAACGACAACGCTCGGATGGACAAGGTCACCATAAGCATCCTGAACAACGACGAGATGAGCACCCTGGTGGTGCCGGGCGGTTCCCTAGGGATAGCCCTGGAAGACATCAACAGACCCCCGCGTCCCAGACGGCCGCCGGAGGGCGAGGAGCAGCGCCGCCGGCAACGCCCCCAGAGGCGAGACAGAGACCGGGGGAGGTAGGTAATACGAGCGCGGGAATCGGCTGCCGACCCCTCGGATTCGGTCCACGGACTTCGGCGTACCCGCCTGATCCAAGCTCACCTCCCGCCTATCTTATGTCAACCATGGCGGTTCTTTCATCGAGCGGCGCGAACGGGATCCTGTTTCCAGGAACGCCGTGAACGGACCAGTGCGTAAGGAAGGAGAGAAATGGTGGAAGGCGGCAAAAAACCAAAAGTTCTCATTGTGGATGACACGCCGGAAAACATTCAGGTCCTTATGGGGACGTTGAAGGATCAATATGCCATCGTCGCTGCGATCAACGGAGAGAAGGCTCTTAAAATGGCTTTCGCAGAACCGCGACCGGACCTTATCCTCCTGGATATCATGATGCCCGGCATGGATGGCTTCGAGGTTTGCGCGAGGCTGAAGGCCGATCCGCAAACACGGGACATCCCGATTATTTTCCTATCAGCCCTTGATGATACCGCCAATAAGGTAAAGACTTTCGCCGCAGGGGCCGTGGACTACATCTCCAAGCCTTTTCAGCCGGAGGAAGTCCATGTCAGGGTCAATACCCATCTTACCATGAACCGTCTGAAGCGAAGTCTGGCGGATAAGAACCAGGAACTCAAGGAGTACAGCGAACATCTGGAAGAAAGGGTTAAGGAGAGAACCGCAGAGTTGGCGTCGTTGAATCTGGTCTATGAGCGTTTCGTTCCCAGAGAATTCATCAATTTGTTGAAAAAGGACAGCATTCTCGAAATCCATTTGGGCGACCAAGTGAGTCAAAAGATGACCGTCATGTTTGCGGACATTCGGGGCTGGACCACCTTACTGGAAAAGATGACCCCAACGGAGGCTTTCAGTTTCATCAATGCCTATCTGCGAAGAGTCAGCCCCGTGATCAAAGACTGCGACGGGTTCATAGATCAATTCTATGGAGACGGTGTGATGGCTCTCTTCCCAGGCACGCCCGACGATGCGGTGAAGGCCGCTGTCGGAATGCAACTGGCCGTGGCCGATTACAACAAGGAACGAGAAAGGGATGGACTTGAACCCATAGGCATCGGCATTGGGCTTCATCTTGCGGATCTCATGCTGGGCATCATCGGGAGTGAACATCGCATGCAAGGGGCCGTGGTAGCGGATTCGGTGAACCTTGCCGCGCGCATTGAGGGCCTGAACAAAATGTACGGCTCTTATGTGAGTCTGAGTAACGAGACTCTTTGCGCCATGAAAGAACCGGACAAGTACGAGCACCGTTTCATTGATAGGGTGAGAGTAAAGGGCAAAGAGGATGCCGTAACCGTCCATGAGGTGTTCACCGCAGATCCCGAAGGAATGGCGGAGCTGAAAGAACAGACGAAACCGGAATTTGAAAACGGTCTACAGCTTTACTATATCAAGAAATTCTCCGAAGCCGGCGTTTGTTTTAATAGGGTGCTGGAAAAGAATCCGAAGGACCTGGCTGCGCGAATCTATCTGAAACGTTGCGCCAATTATATGGTGAACGGTGTCCCTGCCGACTGGACGGGAGTGGAATCGCTCCTGGAGAAATAGGAGCGGGTGCGTTTTCTCGGGATTGTCGGTTTGAAAGCTCATTAACGGAAGTCAACCGCGTTGCCTGTGATTGAACCTCAGAATTACTTCCGTTCCATGATTCCGCCGCACTTCGAGCTCACCGCGAAGTTGCTTTGAGAAAATTCTCACCAGATTAAGCCCCAGGGACCTTGGGTTGGCGAATTGAATGCTATCGGGCAAACCCACTCCGTCATCGGCCAGGGAGAGTTCCAAGGTCGAGTCGTCGACCTCCTTCAGGGTAAGGGATATCGTCCCGGGCCGACCGCCTGGAAACGCGTGTTTCAGTGCGTTGCTGACGAGCTCCGTCACTATGAACCCCAAGGTGACGCCGGTCTCCAGGTCCAAGTCCGTTCGAGCGATCTGCCGCACAAGTCTGACCTCCGACCCCACGTTGCCCAACGCGGACATGAGATGGTCGAGCAAGCTCGTCAAATAGCTGCGACTGTCGATTTCAGAGAGGTTCTCAGCCTGGTAGAGCTTCTCGTGGGCCAAAGCCATGGACCTTATCCGATCTTGAGATTCGACGAACATCTTACGGTGATACTCGTCCTTGGCGTGGCGACCCTGAAACCCAAGGAGGCTTATGACCACCGCAAGGTTATTCTTGACCCGATGATGGATTTCCCGCAGCAGCACTTCTTTCTCGTCGAGTGCCGAATGGAGCGCGTCCCTCATTTTTTTCCGCTCGGTGATATCTTCCGCGATTGCGAAGATTCCCGTTACGTTTCCCGAGTCGTCGCGTTGCATGACCGCATTCAATGACGTCCAAAGGCTTGACCCGTCCTTCTTCACCCCGTGGATTTCAAAATTCGTCGCCGATCCTTTCTCCAGAAGCTCTCGCATCAGACGGGCTCGATCCGAGGGTTCCGGGTACAACCGCTCGGTTGAAACTCCCATCAAGTCCTGAACGTCGGCATACCCCGTCATTTCCACCATGCGCGGGTTCGCGTGGATTAGGACTCCCTCGGCCTCGGATATGAATATTGCAAGATTGCTGGTCTCCACAAGGTTTCGATATCTTTCTTCGCTTTCTCTAAGCTTTTCCGCAAACGTCTTTCGATCCGTGATTTCACGCACCAATGCCCAGTATGCGGCACTCCATCCACTTCGATCCTTAACCTTGTAGGTCTGTATCTCTATCGGGAATACGGTCCCATTCTTGCGGATGTACTCTTTTTCGTAAAGCTCGGAATACCCTCGGACATCCACCTGTTCCACCAGGATCCGAGACTCCCCTGCATGCCATTGGGCCGGCGTGATGTCCTCGTAGGTCAACTCGGCGAGCTCCTCTTGCGAGTAGCCCAACATCTGCTCGAACCGAGAGTTGCACAAGACGATTCGACCTCCGGCGTCCACCGCGGCCATTCCGTCCCGTAGATTCTCATACAGGTATCGGAAGCGAAGCTCAGATTGGTGAAGGGCTTCCTCCGTAAGCCTACCGGCGGTGAGGTCATGCACCATGCCGATCCCATACACGGGGATTCCTTGGGCATCCCGAATCGTAGTCACGGTAACGTTGACCCGGGCGATTTCTCCATTCTTCCTGAATACTCGCTTTTCGCATGCGTAGGAGGCAATTTCGTTTCTCAGCATTTTTTCAATTAGAGGGGCTTCTTCCGCAAGGTCATCGGGATGGGAAACGTCGGCGATGGTCATGCCCGACAGCTCCTGTTCCGAATACCCGAGCATCTCGCGAAAGCCTTGATTTACCTTGAGGAAACGGCCATCGAAGCTCACCACACTAATACCGATCGGGCATTGTTCAAAGATTGCCCTGGACTTCTCCTCACTCCGTCGGCCGGCCTCCTGGGCCGAGATCCTTACGATCGCGCCGGCCACTTGCGCGGCTATGCCTTCCAACCCGCTTCGCACTCGCTCGGAGACGGGTAGAAATCGTCGAGACCCGACAAGAAGGCACCCCACCGCCTTTCCTTCATGGGCTAACGGTATTCCGAAAACGGCGGCCAAACCTTCTCTCTTGACGGCGTCGCGGATACCGGGTGAAAGCAGGTCGAACAAAGGACCCAATTCAACCGGTCTCCCCATCTCGATCAGGCGGCCTTCAGCGGAGTCGGCTTCCAGCCTGGACGCCAAGGACAGGAGAGTTTCTGAAACTCCCTTGTGATGTTCCAGCCTCCAGGAACCGTCGTGCTCCCTAAGATACATCCCGGCGGAGTCCGCGCCGGACATCTCCATAACAGAGCTCAAGAAAAGGTCCACAGCGGTCTTCAAATCGGTCGAAGCGCTCAGCCCAAGGGCGAGGTCCCTTTGGATCAGGATGAGTTGCTCGGCCTCTTTACGGTCCGTGATGTCTTGAAGGGTTCCCCAAACTCTAATAACCCTTCCCTCCGACCCTCGAACGATTTCGCTCTCGTTGTGAATCCAAACGACGGTCCCGTCCGGCCTAAGAGCTCTATAGTTCAACGTGAAGCCGTTGGTCGATTCAAGGGCGTCTTTTATGGTCCTCTTCCACCTGCCGATATCTTCGGGATGGGTAAGGCGCGCGGCAAGCGCATAGGATGGCGTTTCCGAACGCGGTTCCAGGCCGAAAATCCGATACGCCTCATCCGACCAATGGGTCTCCCCCGTGAAGGCCCTCCATTCCCAAGTTCCCATTCCCGCTATGCGTTGAGACTCATTGAGTCTACGATTGCTCTCCCTGGACCTCTCTTCAGCCTCGACCCTTCGTGCCTCGCTCTCCCTCACCTTTAAGTCGGCTTCATGCTTGTACAGAGCGATCTCCACCGAGATCTTAAGTTCATGAGCTTCCAAAGGCTTAACGAGTGCGCCGTAGGACTCGGTCCCTTCGGCTGTCTCAGGAATATCGTCTTCGGCGCGTCCCTTCATGTACACCACCGGAACGTCCATCCGAGCACGAATTAGTGGGCCTGCCTCGATCCCGTCCGGATTTCCTTGGAGATCGACAGCCATCAGAACAAGGTCGGGTTTGCACTGTTCGGCAGCTCGAAGCGCTTCTTTTCCCGAACAAACCCCTCCGACCGCTTCGTACCCCAGCCCCTGCAAGGATTCGGCGATGTCCCCGGCAATTATTTCATCGTTTTCTACAATTAGAATCCGGCGTTTCTTGCGAG
>JAZDOF010001077.1:0-2990 GCA_043799015.1 Pseudomonadota bacterium
GTACCTCGACTGGAGGTTCAACCAAAACTCGGGACTCGTTCCAAGGTATCGGGCGAGTCTCAAGGCGGTATCCGCGGATATACCTCGTTGCCCCGCGATTATCTGTCTGATGCGCGTTGCGGGGACCCCAAGCGCTTCGGCAATAGCCTCGGCACTCAACCCCAACGGCTTCATGACGTCCTCGAGCAAAGTCTCTCCCGGATGAATAGGTGGTATCGCTCTTGAGCCCAAGTTATGCAGAACCTCTTTCAAAGATGCCGGTGACGCGTCCGTGGGAAAAAACATATCACCGTCTGGTCGATAATAGACCAGCGCCCGAACCGCGACAAGCTCCACCGTCTTATCTATACGGAGAGAACGTCAAGCCCTCCCAAAAAATGCAGTTGACTCAGGGACCACCGGAAAGGAAACTACAGGAAGCCAAGAGGCATTTGGGAAGCGGCCGACCAACCGGAGTCAATGTTGCCGCCGAAAGTCAAGGATCTCATAGCGTGGTTGCAGCGAGCCGGCTTCATTGATCGCGGTGGAAAAGGCAGTCACCGAAACTTCGTCCATCCTAACGTGTCACAACCGGTAACGATATCAGGGAGCCCGGGAGACGACGCAAAGCCCTACCAAATACGGGCCGTCCGATTTGCCTTAGAGGATGCCGAAAAATGAAAGACAGCGACAGGTACGCAAAAATCGTGGAATGGTCCGAGGAAGACGGGTGCTGGGTGGGGAGCGCGCCGGGTCTTATCCTGGGCGGTTGTCACGGTTCAGACGAGAAAGAGGTGTTCATGGAACTATGCACGATCGTCGAGGAAGCCGTGGCCTTGTACCGGGCCGACGGAAAACCGCTGCCGCCTGCTACGGTGGAATTTGCCGGGGAGGCCCTTCCTATGGAAAATGCGTTTGCGGGGGAAGGACCTTCTTGAAAGAAGTTCCTTCCCCCGGACCCCCATCCCCAAGAACTCTTGAGTGATTGCGGCTGCCGCCCATCGTGGGGCTCGCGTCTACCCTACCGCTACGACCTTCAAATCGTCCCGGATATCCTGGAGTCTATCCATATCTCCTTCGGAAAGATCCTGTTCCAGCTCAACGAGATGACGCTTCAAACGTGCCATCTCCGCCTCCATCTCCGCGATCAGATCGGCCGTACGCTTGCGCCTGTCGACGGGTACGAGGACCGGCGGTGCGATAATCTCGGGGACACCTTCGCCGGGCTCGAGGACAAGCGATTCACCGCGTTGCGGCACGTACGCGTCGAGCCCGAAGCGCGTCCTGATTTCCTGGGCCAGGGCCTCGCTCGAGGTCGGTTCTCCGTGTATGGTAAAGACTTTGGGTCGCGACTTTTGGGTGAAATGGCCCACCCATGCCAGGAGGTCCGCCTGGTCCGCGTGGGAAGAAAGCCCGCCGATGGTGAAGACTTTGGCCTTCACCGCGATCCGTTCTCCAAGGACCGTTACGTTCTTTTCTCCGTCCACAATCCTGCGCCCCAACGACCCCTGGGCTTGGAACCCCACGATGACCACGGCTGAGCCGGGTCGCCACAGGTTGTGCTTGAGGTGATGCTTGATCCGCCCCGCCGTACACATCCCGTTCGCGGATATCACAATGCCCGGTCCCCGCGACGCGTTGATCTCCATTGATTCCTTGGTGGTGCGCGTCAACTTGAGGTTGGGCATGTCGAACGGGTCAAAACCTTGCCCGACGATGGCTCGGGCCGCCTCGTCGTAGTAAGCGCGATTCCTGCGAAAGATCTCCGTGGCCTTGATGGCCAGAGGGCTGTCTAAATATACGGGAATGTTGGGTAATTGTCCCGATCGGAAGAATTCCCCGAGGACGTAGAGTATTTCCTGGCTCCGCTCAAGCGCGAACGCGGGGATTATGACCTTTTCATTATTGGACATTGCGTACTTGATCGCGCCGAGGAATTCCTTCTTGCTCTCCTCGAAGGTCCGGTGCCGACGGTTGCCGTACGTGGATTCGATGAACAAATAGTCGGCTTCAAGGACTTCGAACGGGTCTTCCACTATGAGTTGGTCATGCTTTCCCAAATCCCCCGAGAATACGATCTTGGTCTCCTTGCCCTCGTCCTCGATCCACAGCTCGACTATGGATGAACCTAGAACATGCCCCGCGTTTCGCAGACGCGCCTTAATGCCCGGCCCCACATCCACAACGCGGTCGAGTTCGATGGGGGCAAAGTGCCGGAGACTGTTTTCCGCGTCCCTAGTGGTATACAAGGGCTCGATTACCTGCCTTGCGCGCCGTTTGTTCCTCTTGGAACGCCACTCCGCATCCATCTCCTGTATGTGAGCGGCATCGAGAAGCATTATCTCGCAAAGCTCCGCGGTGGGGAGGGAAGTGATGATCTTTCCTCGAAAACCGTCTCGAACCATCTTGGGAATTCGGCCGCTATGGTCGATATGGGCATGGGTGAGGATGAGGGTCTTGATTTCCTTGGGGTCGTATCCCCATTCCTCACGATTGCGGAGCTCCATCTCCCGGCCACCCTGGAAGAGCCCGCAGTCCACCACGAGGTCCCGGCCCCTCGATGTCTCCACAAGGAAGTTCGACCCGGTGACCGAGCCCGCCGCGCCCAAACAGCTCACCTTGACCATGTTCTCTCCCCTCTCCGATTCCTGCAGATCGCTTCGCACCGCCGAGTTTGACGGCTCCCCCAATTCATTGCCCGTTCCAGCGCGCTTTGTCAACGCGTAACCAATGACGGAAGGGAAGGGGGGCGATATGGACTTCCTCGCCGTCGACAGGTAATCGGTCACCACGATAGATGAGGAATTAACCACAAGACACAAAGGCACAAAGAAATCAAAGACCAATATTTGGTAACCGTTCACCAGGAAAAAAGAATTCACCGCAGAGTGCGCAGAGAACGCAGAGAGAAAGACAGAATGAAAACAGAGATATAAGCCGCCTAAATCTGAAGTCGGTGGTGACAATCTTTAATACCGCGCTCCTTTTTCACGCGGAGCCGCGGAGGACGC
>JAZDOF010000012.1:0-3166 GCA_043799015.1 Pseudomonadota bacterium
GAGACAAAGTACACCTTTGATGTAATGATTCCCGACGTGAACCTCAATGTGGACACCCTCTCCTCGGGCGTAGGCGCGGCGTTGTCCGAAAAAGGAGCGGAACGGAATACGGCAAACGTGGCTCAAGCATTATTCACAATCTTGTCGAAAAACCCCACGGCACATGTCACCGCCGGTGGGGAGATGAAACAGTCGAAACACGAATGGGGGACGGTGGGTTCGGGATTCATCGTTACAACCGCCGGGCACGTTATTACCAACGCACATGTGGTAAAGGCGTCCCTCCCCGTGGTGCAGGGCTTTGTGGAGAAGCGATTCGGAGTTAAGGAGGGGGCGGCAGCGTGGACCGCGCTGATCGCGACATTCCCCGAATTGTCTTCTCAGGGCGGGAATCAGAAGCTGAAAGTCACCCTGCTCGGCGCGGTCCTAAAGGCCTATGCCAAGACGTGCCTGCAACGTGGAAAGGTGAGTTCGACCGTGAAAATAAAGGTTATCATGCATAACCCCACCCAGGAACCGGGGAAGAAAGAAATCGAGTATCCGGCAAAGCTTCTGAAGGCCGGTGACCCCATTCCGGGTAAAGACGTGGCCGTCTTGAGAATTGAAGGGCCGACTTTTCCGGCTCTTTTACTGGGTGACGACAATAGGGTTCAGGTGGGAGATCAAATATACGTGGTAGGGTATCCCGGCGCGGCGTTCAGTCCGACGTTCCTTGAGAAATCCAGCCGCTTGGAGGCCACCATCACCACGGGCATCATAAGCTCGAAGAAAACGGCCTCCGGGGGATGGACTCTGCTTCAGACCGACGCCGCCATATCGGGCGGTAACAGTGGAGGGCCCGCGTTCGACAAGGACGGCAAAGTGATCGGCATAGCCACGGGGAGCGCTAAGGCCAAAGGGAACCAGGGCGGCCGCGTGGAGGGCATTCACTTTGTGGTCCCATCCACCGTGGTTCGGGAATTCCTGAACGAAGCCGGAAGCAAATGAAGATCATTCGGATTTGAAGGGTCCGGGCGCCACCAGTCTTACATCGGGGGAAGACACCAAGCCGCGGACCCTGAACGTGGTTGTAAGGGTCTTACCGTCCTTGGTCAGAAGGTCCCCGAATATACCGGAAAAAAGAGCGTCCAATCCAACCAAGGGAGCCACCTCCACCTTAAGGTCCACCCGGCCCTGATCGCTGAAGTACATGCCTGAAGCCCCGATGCCCGCGGCATCGGACCGCATCTTCATGTCCTTTATTTTCCATTTATTTCCTATCACTTCCATTCTCCATTTGCATTGCTGGAAAGGGAAGCCTTCGGTGCCGACTTCCGGAAGCCGGCCTCTAACCAGAGACCCGAAATTGATGGAAGAGAATATCTTGGACAGGGTGTCGAAACGATGGACCAATCCCTTTGCTACCACCACATCCACGGTGCCGGTTTTCTGGATGCCTCGGTTTTCACGGGAGCGAGTAAGGTGCCAATCCAGGCTCCCGTCCATCTGAACCGTTCCTTCGACGTTGACGTGCTTGGGGTCCGCGTCCAGGAGTCGATCCAAACTCATATGATCGCCGTGGAAGCGCATGCGGAGCGGTGTTTGCGTTTCCTCGGTAATGTCGAAGGTTGCGGTGCCGCTTACAATCCCGCCGGCTATGGCGGCCTTCCATTCTTTGCAGAGTAATACTCCGCGATTAGCTTCCACGGTAGTATGGAAGTCGGAAAACGTCCTTGTGGAAGTCTTTCCTTTGAGAACCCTTACTCTTCCCTGACCCACGCTGCGGGCCAGGAACCGTACGGAACCGTTGTTTCTGATCCAATCGCCCCAACCGCGATCAACCGCGGCTCCCTGGGGGGACTCGAAATCCGTGGTGTCCAGGAATTGGTACTCCACATCCAACTCCACCTGGGGGTTTCGGGCCCCCTGGATGGAACAGGTTCCTGAGAAAGTGGTATTTCCAATCCGCCCGCGGTCGATGACGGCCCTGAATCGGCCCCCTCTAAGCTTTATTCTCCCTGTCAAGCCGGACTCAGGTTTGTGAAGACCGAAAAGTTGAACCGACACATGGTTGAAAACCAAGTTGGCGTCGATGATCCTCTCCTGAGACCCCTCCTGACCCCACCTCACGGACATATCGCCCTCGAGGCGGCCGCCTGCCTTTAGATCCAAGGCCGGGTTCACAAAGGGCGCGATCGACGCGGTTTCTATTCCGCTGGGAGGCAGATGAACCCTAAAATCGGCCTTTCCCGATTCATCGAACGAGCCCTTGCCTGCTACCCTGCACGCGCCGAATACCGCGTACGCGTCCTCGATACGAACCCCTTTGGAGTCCCAAATGCCAGAGGCTTCAAGAGTAAGCGGCAGTCCCGGTCGCTTTCGGATGTACCAATCCCAGCCCACACGGTTGTCTTTCAAGTCGACTTTTACGTTGAAGCCGACTTCCTCGGGCTTTCCATAAATTCTTACGGAGCACGCGGCCTTGCCGGATACGGTGAGGCTGTCGGACAACGCTGCGATCTCTTTGAAATCTTCAAGGGAGAGCTTGGCCAAACACTCCACCGAGACTTTTTCGGAAGAAATGCTGCCGCTCAAATGGCAATCCGAGTCGCCCAACACTCCTTCCACGTCCGTGAATGCAACCTGGGATTCCTTGAATTTGAACGTTCCCTTTACGCCCCGTATTGGGACCGGCAACCCGTCCAGAGCGAACTGTAATTCATCAACGGCTATCCGACCCTTAACCGATGGAGAGGCCAAGGGACCTTTAATGTCGAGAGTAACGGAAATCTCCCCTTCCGGGTCCTTAACCTTTTTGATCCAATCGGGCATCAGTCCGGCAACCGTTTCGGTCCTGAGAATGGGGCTGATATCCTGAACAAGGGTCTTCATGGAAATGAACAAATCAACCCGGGGACGGCGGGTGGGACCGGTGATGGACCCATTCAAGACGATGGGGGAGTCGCGAAGCGTAAAATTGATATCGCTCAACACGATCTCATCCGCGTTCATCTTGATCCGGCCTTTGGTTTGCTTGACCTGCAAGCCCAAAAACGGAAAACAGCCGGACACTTGGGCCAGCCCGGCCTCTAAAGCGATCGGCGACCAGAGGGCCCGGCCACGTCGCAAATCCTCAAAGCGGCCGGTCCAACCCACCCTGGCGATGCGAATGAATCCCTGAAGGCCG
>JAZDOF010000003.1:0-3458 GCA_043799015.1 Pseudomonadota bacterium
CCGAATGTATGGGTCGAGACAAGTACATCATTGATGGGAAAGAGTACGACGAGTGCGGATTCTGCAGAGCTTCCTGCCCATCCAGGGATGTTTTCAAGGAACCGGACTCCGGGCTTCCGTTGAAATGCGACATGTGTGAAAGCGATCCGCCGCTTGAAAAGCCGATGTGTGTCCAGAAGTGCCTGAATGACGTCTTGATTTACGAAGAGAGAGAAGAGGAAGTGGAAGAAGAGATTAAACCCGCGGAAGTACAGTTGGGTCTGGAATCCATGATAGACAAGTATGGCTTGCAGGCCATCTTGGATACCGTTTCACGCATTTCGGCCTCCAAGAGGGTCTAGGTAAGGTAGTTTCCGACGATGGATGAGGGATCGACCACGAAGAGTAACCATTCGGTCTCGTGGGGCAGGCTGGAAAGCCTGCGCCACGTTGAGATCGGATTTTCCCGCTCATAACTGAATGGTTGCCCTCGAAGCCATCGAATAGGTGAAACCCGAAGGAACCCCTCCCTGTTTCTCCCCGTTAACGGGGGACCACAGGGGGGTAATCCTTTCGGCAGGAGTCAATCCGGAATCACCTATTTGATTGCCGGATGGTATTGGGCGGTTCGGGGCCCTGATTGTTTTGTATTCCTCCGACGGATTGCGGTGGATCCGTATCCGGACGGATATGGAGTTGGAGTGATCACAAGAATCTGCAATAATCTTTGGCAAGTGGGCGGAAGGGGTCTTACCGATCCCTCCGACGCCGCGATCTACCTAGTACGCTTCGGCGACAAGGCGGCCCTTATTGATGCCGGAACGGGGCGAGAGCACGGGCAATTGACGAAGAACATCGCCGAATGCCTGGAACCGGGTGTGGCGCTCGAATACCTTCTACTGACGCATTGTCATTATGATCATACCGGCGGTGCTCAGGCCGCGAGAGAGGAATACGGGTGCCGAATCGCGGTTCATGAATTGGATGCGGTTTATCTCGAATCAGGCGATGATCGTGTTACCGGAGCAGCGCGGCTTGGAGCATCCCTCGAACCGTTGGCCGTGGATATCAAATTGCCGGGGAAGGAATCGACCATTGTGGTCGGTAGCGGCACATTGACGGCCGTTCATTGCCCGGGTCACTCGCCCGGCTCGGTCGTCTATAACACATACCTTGACGACAAGCATATCCTTTTCGGGCAGGACATGCAGGGACCGCTCCATTCGGATTATCTGTCCGACGAGAAACAATATCTGGAATCGTTGGCACTACTGTTGGACCAACAGGCCGATGTTCTTCTCGAAGGTCATTGCGGCGTTATCGAGACAAAACAGGAGGTGCGGGAGTTTATTCTGTCCTGCATAACCCTGCCTCCCCAGCCATGTCGATGTTAGCAACGTATTTGAGCTCAACACATAGGGAGACGGATTGAGCACAACAATCTGCGATAATCTCTGGCAAGTGGGCGGAATGGAGCTGACCGATGCCTCGGACGCGGCCGTATACCTCGTACGCTTCGGTGACAAGGCAGCCCTTATTGATGCGGGAACCGGTCGAAATCACCCGCAACTGGTGAGAAACATCGCCGAATGCCTTGGACCGGACGTGCTGCTCGAATACCTGTTGTTGACTCACTGTCACTTCGATCACACCGGTGGTGCCCGGGCCGTACGAGACGAATACGGTTGCCGAATCGCGGCACATGAGTTGGATGCGATCTATCTCGCATCAGGCGACAACCGAGTCACCGGTGCTCTCCGGTATGGGGCACGACTGGAGCCGTTCGCCGTCGATATCGTGTTGCAGGGCCAAGAATCGAGTCTTTCCGTCGGTAACGGAACCATCACGGCCATTCACTGCCCGGGTCACTCCCCAGGTTCGGTTGCGTATGCAACGGAGCTTGACGGGCGGATCATCCTATTCGGGCAGGACATCCACGGTCCGCTCCACTCTGAATACTTGTCCGACGAAAAGCAGTATGTTAATTCGTTGGGAAGACTGTTGGACTTGGAGGCCGATATTCTTCTCGAAGGCCATTTCGGGCCCATTGAGCCCAAACAGGAAGTGCGGGCATTTATTGAGTATTGGCGATCCCCGATAGGAGTTTCTCATTACGCCATTTTGTACGCGCCTGATGATTGGCGGCAACAACCCTAGATTCATATAGTTTCGGGCAATAATAATATTTCTGAGGAAATTATGTGACGTCATCAAAGGAGAAACAGGGGCTTGAACGGCGCCGCCGCGCTTTGTGCGGCATATGCCCGGCGGGCTGTTGGGTCAAGGTAACCTATGATGCAGCGGGGAAGATGTGCCGGGTGGAGCCGGATGAGGACTCGGAACTGGGGATGATTTGCGATATCGGCCGGCAATCCCCCGAAATAGTTTATTCGCCGGATCGACTCCGATATCCCCTGCTCAGGACCGGTCCAAAGGGCACGTATGAGTTTTCTCGCATTACGTGGGACGAGGCCTTCGACATCGTCGTCGCCAAGCTCAACGCGGTTAAGGAAATGTACGGACCGGAGGCCGCGGCCATATACACCGGTCGTGGAAGTTTCGAACAGTCCGAGTGCGATGTATTCCAGCCACAGGGGGTAGCGGTATCGTCCGCGTCGAGCGTTCTCTTCCCCTTCGGGTCGCCCAACACTCTAGGCGTGGGGGCGCTCTGCTACGTATCCTTTGCGATGATCGCTCCCCACGTGACCACCGGCGGAATGATGATCAACATGTTCTCGGACCTGGAAAACGCGGACCTCATCGTTATATGGGGAGCGAATCCTGCGACCGACTGCCCGCCTTTGGACTTCGCCCGCGTCATGAAAGCCCGCCGCAGGGGCGCGGAAGTCGTGGTGATCGATCCTCGGCGTACAGGCACAGCGATTGCCGCGGACGCGGAGTGGGTCCCCATTAGGCCCGGCACGGACGGCGCCCTCGCACTGGGTATGTGCCGAGTCATCATTGAAGAAGAGCTCTATGACGAGCGCTTTGTCAACGATTGGACCAACGGCTTCGACGATTTCGCAAGGTACTGTCAACACTTTACCCCCGAGGTCGTGGAGACGATCACCCGCGTTCCGGCCGAAACGGTCCGTCGGCTGGCCCGGCGCATCGCCACGGCAAGGGGAGCCTCCCCGGTCATGTATAGCGGGCTCGAATACAGCGACGGCGGGGTGCAGGCCATACGGGCCGCCATGACTCTTTGGGCGTTGGCCGGACAACTTGACGTTCCGGGCGGTCGCTGCTTCACCATGAGGGAAAACCAATTCCCCGTGAATCGGGAGGGCCATCTGCCGAACCCCGACGTGCGAAAAGCGCTCGGCCGCGATCGTTTCCCCGTATACAGTGCATATCGCGGAGAATCACATGCGATATGCCTTCCCGACGCTGTATTGGAGGCGAAACCCTACCCGATAAGGTCGCTCATCATCGAAGGCGGTTCCATAATCACCGCGTGGCCTCAGCCCCACATCTGGCGC
>JAZDOF010000034.1:0-3816 GCA_043799015.1 Pseudomonadota bacterium
CTTCGTGTCTTGGTGACTTTGTGGTCTGGTTTTCCGTGTTTAATGAACGATCGCGCAGAACCGTAATAGTCTTTCAGGGGCTTGCATGAAGTCGTACACACTGGATGAAGTCGCTCGAAGTAACGGTGAACAAGGGAGCGAGGGGACTCTCGTCGCCGTAGACGGCAAGGTCTACGATCTATCCGGGAGCAAGAGGTGGGCGGGAGGCGTCCACATGAGACGTCACCGGGCGGGCGCGGACTTGTCTTCGGATATCAAAGCGGCTCCCCATAGCCCGGATGTGTTGGGCCGTTTCCCGCTCGTAGGTGTAATCGAGGAGAAGACGAAAGAGCCTCAACCAGGACTAAAGGGAAGAGTCGACGCGTGGCTGGACGACCATCCGTTCTTTAGGCGGCATCCACATCCGGCTCTTGTCCACATTCCGGTCGGCTGCGGTGCCGCAGCGGCCGTTTTTCATGTGATCGGAGTTCTTCTCGGCTCCCCTGCCTTGGCGACCGCGGCATTCCGCTGTTTGGCGCTGGTGTTGGTCGTGTTGCCCCCCACGTTGGCCACGGGATACTTCACGTGGTGGATGAACTATGATTGCACCGACTCCCGGCTTATCAAGTTCAAGCGCCGTCTGGCTTGGGGCGCAGTGGGACTGGCGGGCGTTGCCGTAATCACGAGGATCTTCGTTCAAGATCCGCTGGACCTGAGCAATCGTTTGTCCCTGATGTACACGGCCGCGTTGTTGGGATTCAGCGGTATCGTTTCAGTGGTGGGTTTCTTGGGCGGTCTTCTCATCTTTCCTTTCGAGGCTTCGCCGGCAAAACGACATAAGGATCGCGCTGAGGTCGCTCCTGACATCAGCGTTCCAGAAACCCGGCTTTCACCCTGGCAGGATCGGAAGGACTTGGTCGCTCGATTGAAGCTCTACCTGGGGCTTTCCCGGACGACCCACGGGGTCCTCGACTTGGCTACCCCCGCGCTTGCGGCACTTCTATGGCTTGGCGGTTTTCCGCCGTTGTTTACGATCGCATTGGGCCTTGTTACGGCATTCGCAGGGTATACGGCGGTTTACGCGCTCAATGATCTTATAGATTATCGTGTGGACAAGGAAAGGCTGGCGAAGAAGGACGACTCTACCGCAATATTCCACATTGATGAAATATTTATTCCCCATCCCATCGCTCAGGGCGCGTTGCCGTTCAATAAGGGCCTCCTATGGTTTGCGGGTTGGGCCGCGACGGCACTTGTGGGCGCGTACCTGCTGAATCCCGTTTGCGCTCTTCTCTTCGTGGTTTCCGCGGCCATGGAGGGCTTGTACTGCCGGCTCCTTCAAATCACGCATTTCAAGATAATTCCTTCCATAATCGTCAAGGCGACCGGAGGACTGGCCGGTGTCCTCGCTGTGGACCCACATCCGTCATCAGGCTTTCTTGCGGTGCTTTTCATCTGGATCGCCGCGTGGGAAACGGGCGGCCAGAACGTGCCCAACGACATAGTGGATAGGGAAGACGACAAGCGGGTTTCGGCCAAGACCACGGCCACGGTCCTGGATTCGCCGGATGTACTGTTTATTCTCATCACTGCCGTGGGGATCGCGTTTGCATCAGGCATAGGGATATACTGGGCGGCCGGGCAGGGAATAGGAATGCTGTACCCCATCGGGGCCGCGTGTCTCGGCTGGTTCCTCTTGTTGGATCCGGCTCGGGCGGTGTACCGCGATCCCGCACCTGCCGCGGCCGCCTCGCTCTTTAACAGGGCCGGGTACATGCCTCCGCTGTTCCTTGTGCTCACCGTCTTGTCCATGCTGACGCCATAGCTTTACGTAGGGCTTGAGGTGGCCGAGAGTGACCAGCGGACAACCGAACAAGGAACTGATGCTGATGAACTGGCCCGAACGGGTGTGGATCTACAGTCCCGTCCGGGTGTACTTCCAACGACTTCACGCGAAAAAATGGCTACGGTTCGCCGGTCGGCAGAAGCCGGGCCTGAGCCTGGAAATAGGCTGTGGTCTCGGCAAAGCCGCTCATTTTCTCGTGGAGGAGATGGGATTCGAAAAAGTCGTAGCGTTCGACCTGGAGGAGAAGCTCATAAGGCGTGCTGCACGGGCTCTGCCAAAGGCCATGGGCAGTCGAATATCCTATTTCGTATCGGATGCCCAGGACCTTCCGTTCGCGGATTCAGCCTTCGATGCGGTGGTAAATTACGGCATCATTCATCATGTGTTGGATTGGCGGAAATGTGTGTCGGAAATCGGTCGGGTTACCAAGCCCGGCGGAATTTTCTACTTTGAGGAAATCTACCCCCCGCTGTATGCCAACGCGATACTGAAACGATTGGTGCGCCACCCCACCGAAGATAGGTTTCACGCACCGGAATTCCTTGCCGCATTGCGGACCGCAGGGTTCAGTCTCATGGATGGGGTGAACACGAGATCGAAATTCGGGATCGTGGGGACCGCAAGACGGTTGTGAGGTCGGGCTTCCCAAGGCAAATGGAGCACCAAGGAGAACAAACCATGAATGCCGATGTCGGGCAGGAAATAGACGGTCTCAAAGGGTTAACGAACGCGTCGGCCAAAGAGTTACTCGATTCGTTCGTCCAGCGGGCGGTGAACATGACTGAAAGCGACATGGGATACTTCGCCGTGCTCAATGATAAGGGCGACCTCCTTACCATGCTGGCATGGTCGGTAACCGCGATGGACACTTGTGCCATGATCGACCAGCCTTTGCTCTATCCGGTTAAGCAAACGGGCCTTTGGGGCGACGCGGTCCGTGAAAGATGCCCCGTCATCACCAATGATTACGAGTCCAGTAGGCGCGTCACTAAGAAAGGGTATCCCAAAGGACATGTGGACGTCCTCCGGCATGCGAATCTCCCGGTGTGGGAAGGAGATCGAATCGTGGGAGTGGTCGGCGTGGGTAACAAGAACTCCGACTACACCCAGGGCGATATGGAAGTGTTGACGGCATATGTTCGAGAGGGATGGGGCATTATCAAGAGTGCGGCCCTCGATCTTACGTCTCAGCCGTCATAGTACACGCTCAAAGACATGGGCACGGGACAAGTGCCCGTGCTCCGTCGCCGCGGGCTCATTTGAAACGTTTGGGCCTCGGGGGTTCCCGTTTATGCTCGAGAGGACCCCGAGGCTACGTACTTCAGCCCCGACGTGGCAACGTCGCGAGCCGCATCCAACCGGCAAACGGACATTGATTCCGACGGCAGCGGCCTTCCTACCCGTTTCTTTTAACGTAATCGGCAACGGCCCTGGTTATGAATTCCGAAAACGGCACGTCGCCACGTTTCGAGTCAACCTCCTCTATTAGGCCCACAGGCAAAGTGACGGCCTTGACGCGTCTTATCTCGACGAGCTTTTCGCTTATGACCACCGGTTCGGCCTCCGCACCCTTATCGCGTAAGGATGGGGCCAGCTCTACGCCCGCTTCCGGGACATCGCTGAAGTGGGCCATAAGGATCCGGAATTCCTCATCCGTCAGCGACAATTGACTAAACCCGACCGTGAATCCCCCAGCCGACTCATCGGACTTCACCCAGTCGATCTTCCCGTGACACGTCATTCGTTTGGAGCGGTGTTCGAGGAGGATGCGGAGCTTGACGTTCCGTCCGGATTCAAGCTCGATGGTGGATGGTGCCTGGATGCCGAATTGCAGAGCGAGGTCGCTGTTCGCGATTGGCGGTGTAGAAGCGTACCGGCAATAGACGGGACCGTTTACATGTTTGTATTCCATTTTTTTCTCCTTTTTACCGGTGCCAAGGCTGGTTCCTTCGTTGCCTCCGCTCACTCGGAGAGCTAAGAAAAGCCGGTTC
>JAZDOF010000072.1:0-2405 GCA_043799015.1 Pseudomonadota bacterium
CTTGACGATCTCGGGTTTACCGCTTGTGGCGGCCGACATGAGGATCGTATGCCCGTAATCGGTTACGGCATTGACGTCGGCCCCCATTCCTATCAGCAGCTTGACGACATCCAGGCTGCCGCCTTCGGCGGCATGCATAAGAACAGAGCGTCCGTCGTCGGTTTTGGCATAAACGTCGGCTCCTCTTTCTATGAGCGACTTGACCGTTTCGAGGTCACAGTACCTTACGGCGGACATAAGAACAGTCCATCCGTGGTTGTCGGCAGCATTCAGGTCGGCCCCTTTCTCGATCAGCAGCTTGACGACTTTGGGGGTATTGGTGAAAGATAGCTTGTACAAGCGCAGTCCATCCGAGAGAGTCCTTCGCTTCAAGATGGGCCCCTTTCTCGATCAGCAGCTCGGCGATCTCCAACCGGCCGTACCAGGCAGCGGATATGAGAGCCGTCTTACCGTGATCGTCGGGTGTATTCACGTCGGCCCCCATTTCGATGAGCGACTTGGCCATATCGAGGTCACCGTTCTTGACGGCGGACATAAACGGCGTCAGGCCGTCCTTGTTCTTGGCATTAACATCGATCCCATTCTTCATAATTACCCTCCCGTTCAAAAGGCCGTCACGTCGGCGAGCCCCATGCCTACTCACACGCATCGAAGGTCTTTTCCAGGTAGATGCCCACTTCTTCATCGGACGCGTCCGCGGGGAGGAACATTTCTCGATCCACAATCGGTACGTACCCCCTACGAGGTCTCAGGTTCTTATACGGTGTAAACCTCAGTTGGTCGCCTTTAAGATAAACGTCACAACTAGAGGCGGACTTTTCAAACTTCGAATAGGACCTGACCCCTGCGGCCTTCAGCAGGGGGTCGTTTGGGTCGTCCCAGCGCGCCGGATCGGGCACGTCCTTCTTCGAATGTGCCAGAGCTTCCCTCACGGCGCTGCCTTTTCGTGAAGGCAGCTCGCCCTCTTCAATTACAGTGACCGGGTCCGTCGCAATAGTAAAGGTCTCGGCTTCGGACAAAGGTCTGAGATAAATTCTCTTCTCTCTCTTGTATGCCACCATGCCTTTCATAGTACCGTTATGATCCTCACTTTCACTCCGACTTTCTTAGCCTCTTCCACCAACTTCTGCAAAGCTTCCCATTGCTCCTCAGTAGATCGGGCCGGCACGGCCAAATCCAAACCCCTAACCTTTATTTTGTCACGCTCGATGTTTGTCGCACCCATGCGTCCGCCCTGAAAGGCGGCTACATCCTTGATATAGCCTCTTCCTCGGCTGAGAATATCACCGGGATTCACATACGATTGCACATGAGTGTCCATGCTCTTAATGCTTATGGCGATTCCTTTTTTCTCATCCCACCTGTCTATAACCGTTTCATCGTCCCATCTGTCTATCTTTGGATAGGGGCCCGGGGTGTTTTTGCCCAGCAATTTTTCAATGACCCGCCCTCGATTCAACTGGTCCTTGTCATACCACAGCAGAGGATTGCCGCTGTCGACGACGAACGGGCCGTCGCCGGCGGAGGGCGGCGCAGGGGACGGCTCCGTCTTGCCGGCCAAGTATCGCGCCACGGCATCCAGGAAGTTAGCGAATTTTTCCACCTTGGCCAGAAGGGGAAATCGGTACTTCATGGCCTCGGTCGCGATACGGACCTTTTCCCGTTCAGCCTGCATTGTATCCCAGTACTTATCCGCCTCTTTCTCGGTGTGGCCCGCGAGCACCATCCATTTGACAAACGTTTCTTTGTTGTTGAACGGGTCCAGGAAATAGGTCGGTCCTTCGGAAGGGATCACCCCGACGTATTGGCCGTTCGCGTCCCGACGAATGTGAATGGCACCCGCCTTCGTCAGTTTGTCTATACGCGATGACTGAACCAGCCTTCCGCCGCCGGGGCCTACGCCCGTCTCAACGACGCCGGACGGCAGAGCGGGGGGCTCCTCCGCGCTCTTAACAAGGGTCATTTCAGCGTCGGCTGTGTCGCCCGAACCGGCGGCCCTCCCGCCGGTTTCTTCCTCCTCTTCCTCCTCTTCCTCGCCGTCCCGTGCCGGCAGCTCGGGGATTTCTTCCAAAGATTCCAAGAACTCGCGCAAAAGCGCATCCAGGGGATCTACGGGCTCAGCGCCGGCCGGCTCGTTAAGGCTTGCCTCGGATCCCACGGCGAACGGATCGAGGGTGTCCCAGCCGACAGGGTCCTTCAATTCCGGGGCCGTGCCGGCAGCGATCTGACGCGTGCGCTCTCCATGAGCATTGTGGTCGGCCACGCCGTCGTGGAACCCTCTCCAGAAGGGGTCGCCAAGATCGAGGTCGGCCTTGTCGGGGATGGGCAGACCTGCGGTCGCTCTAAATTGCGCCATATTATAGCCCGCGCTGAAGAGCTCATTATCGGTCGCACCCTCCGGACGC
>JAZDOF010000077.1:0-2117 GCA_043799015.1 Pseudomonadota bacterium
TCGGGCGGCCTTTCCCCCTCAGTCCGATATCCGCCCTTTCGACTGCCCTCGGGTGTGAGGGTCGCCTTTGAGGAAGCTTCGTCGCCGCTTCCCGAGGCTTCGGAAAAGACGAACCCGCGCGTGAACGCCGTCGATTTGGGCATCCTGGTGGTAGCGGCGGATGAAGGGGTAGGACCTCAAACGAGGGAGCATCTTGACGCCTTGAAGGACCTACAGGCCAAGGGCGGCTTCACGGTGCTTCAAAAGACGGATCTTGCCGACGATGAGACCATTGAGCTCGCGGAGCTGGAAATTATGGAGGCAACCGAGGGGTCCATTCTGCAAGGGCAGCCGGTTATCCGTTTCTCGGCCTCGGCGGGGGCGGGCAGGGATAATATTCTTGCGGCCCTGGAAAACGAAGCCGGCCGCGTCGACGGGCACAGCTATTTCGCCACGGCTCATTACAAGTCCTTGAAGAAACAAGTCCTCGACGTTGTCGTGGAAATGCTGGTACGTGAAGTCTTTAGGGCTTCCGTAAGCTTCGACGAATTGAGATCTATGACGGAAGCCTATCTTGACGATGAGCTGTTGCGGCACATTACTGAAGGGCTCCGTGGAGAGGGAAAGCTCCTTGCCGCTGATGGAGGATACCGCATTCCCAATTGTGCCGTGACCCTTCCGCCCAACTTGGGGAAGCTCGGAGAGCAGATGCTGGATTACGCCCAGAGTCGGGGCTACGGCACGTTTACGGCCCGGACGTTCTGCGAGTTGCATTGGAAGAGTTTCAACGTGAACGAGGTCTATCGGCTGCTGGAGTACCTTCGCAAGCGGGGTAAGCTTGTGCGACTGACTGACGGGCGGTATATGACGAGCCCCGCGATGGAGGAGATCAAAGAAAAGGTTGGAAATCTTATCCGGACAAAGGGGAGCCTGACCGTTCAGGACAGCAAAGAAATCCTGGGCTACGGCAGAAATCGAGGGGTCCCTGTGCTCGAGTATCTGGACTCCATAGGCTTCACCAGCCGGATCGACAATGTTCGGGTGTTGGGTCCCGCGGAGGAGCGGTAGGGGACTATACCACACCGACACCCCCACCGATTCCTTCCCTTCCACCGGAACGAACCGGACCTCAACCCTCCTGTGAAGAGCATTTGCTGTTAGGGAAGCCAACGAGAGGAAGTCTCCTTCGCACTCAGCTTCCTCAATGTCCTCAATGACCGATTCTTCTACTCCCACGAGGTCAGCCGGTTGCTTCCTTGAGAGACCTGCCTGGTTACGAAGATTGTGAGCCCCTTGAGCAACATCGGATTTGATCCTTTCCTCTTGATACAGAGCGAGTTCCTCGGGATCATTGGCGATGTACTTGTTATAAGCCCACTGGAAGGCGTCGGAACCCATCTTTTCTTCTTTCATCTGAAGCCTCCCATAGGAAAGCACGAGGTTCGGGGTCCTCTTCGAACTCAATCTTCCATGCAATGGCTCGGTCCATTTCCTTTGGAGAGACCTCCCGTGTTTTCTTCACCAATTGTAGGATGTCACATTAAATGGCCCGTTTTTCCGACGACTCGTTCTACGGACCGAACCAATCGGATCGTGTAAGCCGACAGCGTCACATACACCGGCCCCTGGTCTTTCCGCCATGTGCTTCGCGGCACCACCACCCCATTCCAGGCGGTCAACGATCAAGTCGGCCTTGTATGTCGAAGGAACATCCCCGCTCCTCGCCATGGCGCACGGCAGCGCATCGGGACCGTCCACATCACGGTTCCTCCGTTACCGCTCTTTCAAACACTACTCCGAGCGACCACGCATATCTCAACATTGTCGAATTGGTTGCTTTGTGCAACTGGAAAGGTTCCGTGGGCCCGGATCACTGCCGTCGTACGCCCCCGTAGTTCCGGCAATTGACTCGTCTCCCGTCCTTATGCCCGGCTCTTGCTGAAAGACTCAACTCTCTATTATTGATCCTCCCAACCGACGAGAGGAAAGCCTTGACAATGAAAAGGCGCAAGATTAATCATGCGATGCGCTTTGGACTTTTCAGCGGCAGGCCGTTAGTAAAGGCAGCTCATAACATGGAACGATTCGTCGTCCATATTCGAGTTCGGAGCAGAAGACGTATGCAGCAATAAATCGAT
>JAZDOF010000078.1:0-4951 GCA_043799015.1 Pseudomonadota bacterium
CCCCGCCCGCCTCATTGCTCCCGGAACAACGGGCGGGGATAAACCCCGCCCCTACGCGACCCATCAACGGCAACCAAATGAAATGCTTACCAATGGGCGGTCTCTTAGTACGGTCGCCCTTTCTCTTCCCATATCTTGGGAAGACCGTAGTCCTCCGCGATTACCTTGAAGCAGTTGTAAGCGCTGCCTCGACCGATTCCCGGCCCCGAATGCGCCGCCGAAGAGGCTAGGTATAGGTTCTTCACCGGCATTCTGTAGAAGGCCAACTCGGGGAACGGCCGCATGCGGCCCATCTGCGAACCGATCATGTCTTCGCCCGTCCAACCTCCCTGCGGCATGTTGAGGTTTCGCATCTTCACGTCCAGGGGAGTCGTGATATGTGAGGCGATGACGTTGTCTTCGGTCATGTTGGGAGCGTACCAGGACCATTGTTCTCGCAGTATTCCCACGATGTCCTTCTTCATCTTCAACCATTCCCGATCACTGAAGAAACGATACGGAGCGGTGAACTGCTCGACGAGAATGGTGTGGCTGCCTTTGGGCGATCGCGTGGTGTCCCATATGCTGTCCGGGGCCACTATCGCGACAAGTTTGTCGGGGATGCCCTTTACGAAAAGCTCGGCCTGGTGGCGTGTGGCGAAATAATCCGCATCCTTGGGGCCCCAATTGAGTCGGGGGCATAGGCCGATCTCGGGGTTGTCCTTGGCCGCGGTATACTGCGGAAGTTCGTGGAGCGCGAAGTTGCCCCAGAAGAGCTGTGCCCGGTCCCGAAGTATGTTTTTCGCCCGGTGGGCTATTTTAGCCGGGACGTGCTCCTCACCGATAAGTTGGAGTATGGTCTGGGTGGTGTTCATGTCGCTCACCACCGCTTTTCGAGCCCCTATCTGCCGCCCGTCCATCAGTTCGACGCCCACGGCTGTCCCGTTCTCGATGATGGCCCGCTTCACCGCGGTCTCGACGACGAATTCACCACCCATGGAACTGAAGGCTCGCTGAAGAGCGTGAGTGATCGCATGGGTCCCTCCGATGGCTATGGAGGCCGGTTCCCAGGAAAGGATCAGACCCATGGTATGGAGGACTTTGTATACACCTATGCAGTCGTTGGGAAACACACCGCTGGACGTCATACAGGAGCGCATGAACAGAGTGCGTAGATAATCGCTCTCAAACAAATCGTAGGCGACCTGCTGAGAGGTGTAGAATTGGTATTCCCGCGGGATGGGTGCGTCCGGATCGTCGAAAAGCTTTTCAAACGCGTCGGGAACTCCCCAGGGCGTGGGGGGATTGTAACGCCAATCGTGGAAAGCGGCCCGCCATTTTCCTTTGTACTTTTCAAGAAGATCGTAGACCACACCCGCATCACGCTGCGAAAAGCGTGCTACCTGATCAATGGTTTTCTGCGCGTTCTTTTCGTCGAATTCGGTCCTTCCGGTATTGGGGTCGGTCACCCTCCACGCGGTGTACCCCATGAAACTGGTACCGTCATCATATATCATACCTTCGTTGTGCTCGGGGTAAACGTATGTCAACCCCTTATCCCGCAGTTTGAAATCACTGTACGCGGGGTGACCGTAGAATCTCGTCCAGTGAGCGCATGGATTTTGGAGGAAGCCCGGCAGGGGAAGATCCTCGCCGCAGGCGCCGCCGCCGAGCTCGTGCTGTCGCTCGAAGACGACCGTCTGAAGGCCGGCGTGCTGAAGATAGCAGGCTATGATGGTTCCCTGGTGTCCTCCCCCTACAACGATCGCGTCATAGGTTCTATCAGCCATGGAGATACCTCCTTGATATCACTTAGCAAGAGAGTGGCGGGCGCCGCTCGGGGACGGACCGTCCTACGAGGCGCGGTCGCATGAAAGCTCAATCACTCCGGCTTGGGGCTATTTCTTCGGAGGACTGAGCGTTTTTCCGAAGCAGACCAAGGAGATCGCCCTCCAGAGGATCGAGGGCCGCAACAGGAGGCCGGCGAACATCCTCAGGTCATCTCCTCCAACCGTGGCCTTGATGGACCAATGGACCGGCTCGGTGGCTTCAATATTCAGAACCATGGCGGGTCGGCCTTCGTCATCCACTTCCGCCAAATCCGCAAAATGGGCCACCATGGTGGTCTTGCCCAGACCGGTTGAATTCACCTTCATCAGTTGCCCTCCTAGAGCGTCCCTTTTGCTTGTGCCTTCTTGACGCATTCGGGTTCCGGCCACCAACGGTCCACTCCGAGATCGTCCGCAATCTTGCACGCGGCGTTGTAGCCCGGCCCGAAGGTGATAAGTCCGCCCGGGAAGCTGCTGGCGCCGCAAACGTACAGGTCTTTGATGGGGGTGGCGTACTGGGAACAATCTTCATTGGGTCTCAGGTATCCCATCTGTAGCGGCAGGTACCCGCCCTGCTTGATGGATCCCTTGACCATGTCCGCGAATTTATTCCCAATATCCAGCGGAGTAGTGACGTAGTGCCACAGGATCTTTTCCGGGGTGATGTTGGGTATGTACTTCCGCATCAGCTCGACGCACCTCGCGGCCTCCTGCTCCCGGATGCGGAACCACTTACCCGCCCCGCCGTCCTTGAGGTCATGAGGCGCGTGCAACGAGATCAGCGCGGTACACTTGCCTTCGGGGGCCTGTTTGGGGTCATGGAGCGACGGGAAGCTGACATTGAACCCGCCGGGGAAAAGCTCACCCTTGTGTAGGGCGTCGTAGTGTTTGAGGAGGTCTGCTTGGCTTTCGTACCCCACCACGGTGATGAAGGCCTTGTTCAGATCGGGGCATGACGCGGCCGCAGCGAATTGAGGCGCTTCGTCCAGCGCCAGGTGTACGTGGAAGAGGCTCGAAGACTCCCACTGCCAATCGTTGACGCGTGTTACGAACCTTGAATCCAGGTTGGGTTCACCCACATATTTTAGAAAGGTTTGGTAGGGATCCAGACTGCTGGCGACAAATTTTTTCGCTCTGTAGAAGGTCCCGTCTTCGAGTTCCACGCCTTTGGCCGCGCCGTTTTCGACGACGATTCGTTTTACCGTGACCGGCGAAATAATCATGCCGCCGTTGCGATACAGGACTTTTGTGAATAGGTGGGCCAGATGGTGCGATCCGCCGACCACCAGTCGATAGTTGACCGCGCGGTTGATGAGCAGGGGAACAAGATAGCTGACCCCTTCCAGATCATAGTTCAAGCCCCACATGCAGGACAGGTACAGGAAGAGGCATCTGACTCGGTCATTCTCGAACAACCCGTTAATGATGTCCTTGGGGGTTTTCTCGGTGAGCTCCGTGATCTCCCTTCCCACATCCGTCTGTTGAAGCGTAATCATCTGCTCGAACGCGGGCTTGGCCATGCAGTAAGTCGCAGGTCCCAGAAAATCCTCGGTAAGGGTCTTGTATCTCTCCGCTATTATTCGGTAAGTTTCCGCATCCTTCCTGGAAAACTGAGCAATGGATTCGCAGGTCTTCTCGGTATCTTGATACAGCCGAAGCGACGTGCCGTCCGCGAAAGCCATCGCCATGACCAGGGACGGATACACGAATTTGAGGTCGTAGTCTTTTGTCAGGTACTCGTTGAAATCCGCCAACGGCGGAGCATAGTCCACCATGGGCATGTAAACGGCATGAGTATTGTGAAGAAAGCCCGGCAAGGTAACCTGTTCCGTGGCTAGTCCGCCACCGGCTTCGAAACGCTTCTCCAGGAGAAGTATCTTCAGACCGGCCTTGGCGAGATAGGCGGCCACGGTCAAGCCGTTGGGTCCGGCGCCAAGAATTACGCCGTCGTATTCTTCAGCCATGCGGTTCCTCCTTCGTATCTGTTTCGGATGGCCGTTATCGTGATCGGGGACATCAAGCTCACTAAACCGGGCATTTTGCCCCGGATCGGGCCGAAATCCGCGTCGGTGGACCGACGATCGGTGTCCGAGCGGCCTTTGGTGCCCGGATGGTTACGGGTATGTGAAATGGGGGAACAAAAACCGCGGATTATATGCCCCACCCTTCTCTCATCTTCAGTGCGACCATAAGGCGAGAAAACTCCTCTCAAGATTCATCCACGACCATGAACGACACGTGAACCAAAGACTCGAGGCCCGGAGAATTCCCTGTGTGCGGATTCAGAATGGCAAGATTTCCCTTGACTTGTCAAAGCAGTAATTTTTATGATTCCATAAGAATAATTTATGTTTCGTAGTCAAGTGCTCCGTCGAGGGCTTCTCCGGTGCCATCCACCGCGGTCGGATCGGCTCATGAATCAAGACCTGAACCTGAACCAACTGAGAGCCTTTCATTTCGTCGCCACATTCGGGTCCATCACTCGGGCGGCGGAACACCTATTCATTACCCAACCGGCGGTAAGCATGCAGCTCAAAGCATTGGAGAGCCAATACCGTACGCGACTTTTCGAACGACGGAAGAAGAAGCTTTTCCTCACCGAGACAGGTCAGCGGCTTTTCGAGGTATCCAAGAAGATTTTCGGTTTGATCGGCGAGGCGGAGGAGGTTCTCGGCCAGTGCGAGGATGCGGACACGGACGTGTTGAAGATCGGGAGTACCAAGACTCTGGTGCGGTACCTGCTTGCGGCATGTATAGCGGATTTCAGGAAGAAGTCGCCGAGAATTCTGATTCACGTCTCCGAAGGCAGCTCCCAGGGTATGGTCGAGAGCGTGCTCGCGTTCAAGAACGATCTGGCCATAGTCGGCAGGACCAACTATTGCGAGAAACTTAAGGTGATTCCGTTCATTAGGGACGAGCTCGTCCTCCTGGCCGCTCCGGGGCACCCGCTTTGCTCCAAGAGACCGCTGAGCCTCGAAGATCTGCGCGCAGAAGACCTGATAGTCAGGGAGAAAGGGTCGGGCACCAGACGCGTAATCGACCGGGTCCTGGGAGAAAGGGGTGTCGTTATCGCCCCATTCATCGAGACCGAGAACGTCGATTTTATCAAGGAACTCGTACGAACAGGCAACGGCATAACCTTG
>JAZDOF010000080.1:0-6169 GCA_043799015.1 Pseudomonadota bacterium
TCCGAGTTGAAAAGGACCTCCGTGCCCTCATAGTCGTCGCAGATGTCGATGTAGTTAACCTTGGCTTCAACGGCGGCCCTTGCCACAGGCACCGCGGTCTTGTAAAAGGGGCCCGCACAGTTGATTACGACATCAAGTCCCTTGAACGTACTCACCATGCCGTTGTGATCGGTTACATCCATTTTAATCAGATTGACCTTTTCACTGCTGCGCAGTTTGGGAGCCAATCGTTCCGGGTCAGGGTACAAATCGCCCAAAACAACATCGGTAACCTGTTGTTGTTTTATCAGGTCCCGAGCAACGCCCTGTCCCATGCCGCCCGCTCCGCCCAACACTAATGCACGCATATTATGTTTCTCCTTCATGCTTGTTTATTGTTTCGCGTAGTCGCTTGTGAAATCGGGAAAATCAAACCACAAAGTCACCAAGACGCGAAGAAATCCAAGAACGATTCTTCGATGGATTCCTGATCAAATGAACGTTGAAATAGTCGGCCGCGAACGGCCTGTAATCGTTCACCACGAAGGCACAAAGAAATCAAAGGTCAATAATGTTCAGAACCTTCCGGCCGATCCGGCTGCCGGATTCGAGGTCGGACTCCGATTGAGGAGCAACAGGCGTTCATGTATCATTTCAACTCCTTCTTCGTGTCTTGGTGACTTTGTGGTTCTTCTTCCGGATTCAAGGAGCCGCCACGGTGAATGGCTGCATCGTAGCACGTCGTCTCATGGGGCGAACCGACCCGTTTCGTTGCGCTGAACCCAACGAAACGGGTCGGGCCGCGGACTCCCCACATCAATCGTAGAGCTTGAGATCTTCCGATACGGGTTCAAACACCCCTTTCTTCACATTGGCCCTCCAGACCCGACCGATAGGGAACCTGTTGTTCTTGATGGACACGGGGGGAGTCAACCCGCCGGTGTCGAATTCATTGAGCGATTTAAGGGCATCCACCAGCCCGTCGTAGTTAAGTTTCCCCGCCTTATCGGCCCTTTTCAGACATTCCACGAATACCATCCCGGTGAAGTAACCCTGCATGTAGTAGATGGGGCGGGACGTAACATTGGGGTAGTTCTTCGCCGTATAGTCCCTGATCTTCTTTATTGTGGGGTTCTTTTCCATCCACCAATATGAGTAAGGGTTTATGGCAAGGTACCCCTCCGCCAACGGCCCGAGTTTTTCCAGGAGCATTTCGGTAGCCCCGTAGAAAGTGCCGGCGAAAGTGCATTTCATGCCAAGGTCTCTGCTCTGCTTGATGATTTCGGGGACGGGAGACACGAGGAAACCGTGAAGAACGACATAATCCGGGTTGGCTTTTGATAGCGCCGTGACGAGATTGCCGACGTCTCCTCCCTTGATGTCCGCGACCTGCTCGCTGACGACTTCCATACGCAGTCTTCGACACATGAGCTTCCCGAACTTGATCGGGTCTCGCCCAAATTCGGTGTCGCTGTGGACGAAAGCTATCGTCGCTCCAGGCTTCTCCTTTGCTATGTATTTTAGCAACATGGCCATTTGATCCCCGTAGGTGGGACCGGGAACGAACATTGACGGGTGAACCGTAGCGCTTGCCGCATCGCTCGAGAACGTTGCACCGCTGTAGAGGACTCTGAAGCGCTTTGTTATCTCGTCGGCCATTATCTTGGTGAGTTCGGTACTGTTTCCGAACGCAACAAGGGGGTTATGAGCGGCCAACATCTTCTCAAAGGTTATCTTGTCTTCCGCTGGTTGGTACGTGCCGTCCACCATTACGTATTTGATCTTCTTGCCGTTAATGCCACCATCCTCATTGGCCGTCATAAGAGCATCGTTGAGGCCCGCATTGATCTCACGACCAAACGGTGCCAAAGGTCCGGCGGTGGTCTGAATCGCACCCACGGTAATTCCGGATTGAGCTCGGGCTTCTCCGCCGATGGATAGCGAAATCAGCATGAAACAAAGTAACATCCCCAGTGACGCAAACTCTTTCCTCACCATAAATAGTCGCTCCTTATCCATATATATGTATATCGCCGGCCCTCCTCGGTGTCACCGTTTTGTCGGGGACGGCGTTATCCCGAAGAGTTCTCGAAGAAGTAGCGTTGCCGTGGGACGGATATTCCAGGCCGGCCCCCCGGCACCACCTCCTCAAGAACTCTTATGATAACTGCTCAACAACGTTTTATCGCCTATGAAAGTCTGGATTGAAACGAATCTAAATTCACTAATTTCTACCATTTAGCTGAAGACGAATCGACATAAAAAGCCTCTTCTCGTTACCATTCTTCAACAACGTTGCATGAATCACCGCAATTTCGAAACGGCCTCCGCCGGGTACCCCATACCCCCTACCACTGGTTGCTGAAGAGCGACCGTCAAATACTTTCGCGGCTACACCGGGGGTCCCCCCGTATTCACAATGGATTCGATTACGCGTATGCATAGTGACGGGGTCACACCCAGCCAAACCAGCAGCAGCAGCAGTACTGCAAGTACTGCGTTGGACGCCCGTGATGGAGAAACCGACCCCCGGAGTTCCGAAGTCGCTTCGTGATCTTGATCGAACATGATAACGACGATCCGCAGATAATAATAGACACTTATAACGCTTGTGACTATGAGACATACGACCAGCACGAGTAACCCGGTACGAATGCCGGCGGCCATGACGTAGAATTTTCCGATAAAGCCGGCCGTTAAGGGGATGCCCGCCAGGGAGAGAAGCATTGCGATGAAAATTGCCGCCAGGAAAGGCCTACGACGCGCGAGACCCCTGTAGTCCTCAATGGAATCCGCCTCCCTGTCGGACTGCGACAATGCCGCAATCACTCCAAAGGCCCCAAGTGTCGTCACCGTATAAGCCGTTAAATAGAAGGCTACGGCCGCATGTGAACCGGGTTCGCCGGTCAGGAACGCGGTCAGCATGTAACCGACGTGTCCGATTGACGAATATGCCAGGATACGCTTAACGTTGTGCTGAAGCAAGGCCGCCAGATTGCCGAAGAACATGGACGCGGCCGCAACCACGCTCAAGAACGCGACAATTCCACCCAGAGAGTTGAGGTCCAGGCCCGTAAACAACCTGAGCAGAAACGCGAACACCGCCACCTTGGAAACCGTGGCCAGGAGCGCTGTCACCGGCGCCGTCGCGCCTTCGTAGACATCCGGGGTCCACATGTGGAAGGGTACAAAAGAGAGCTTGAACCCTATTCCGACCGACAGCATCGCATATCCGCAAAGGGCCTGCACGTTCGCACCGTCCGTTACGGCGGCGAACAATCCTCCGATCTCCAGCCTACCGGTCACACCGTAGAGAAGCGCGGTTCCAAACAGGATAAAAGCGTCGGAAACAGCCGCGGGAATCAAGTATTTGATGCCTGCCTCCAAAGGCGATGGTTCATCGCGCTTGAAAGCGATCAGGGTGTAGAAAGACAGCCCCAGTATTTCGAGTCCCAGAAAAAACGAGGCGAAATGCCGGGCCGCCGCGACCACGGCTCCGCCTAGTACCGCCAAGGATATGAGCAGGTAGTATTCTTCGCGTATGGGTTCGGGTCCGGTGGAATAATGGAACGACAGCAAGGTCGCGACAATCCCCGAGGTGACGATGAGAACGATAAAAAGATGCGAATAGCCGTCCATCACAATTAAGGGAGTCACCGTCATGGGCTTGCCGCCGGCGAGAACGATTACCGCCGCAAGGGACACGCCCAGGCCGCCGGCGGTACCGATCGCCATGATGCGGTAGTCCCTTACGAACGCTAATAAAGCCGTTAGAAAGACGGGCAATGCCGCGAGGATTATGAGGGGCGTGGCGGCTATGAACTCCGAGAAGCTCATCTGGGCACCTCACGGGATTCCGGCGCCGGTGCCGCCAAGGAAGGGGCGAACCGGACCGGCCCGAGGGGACCGGCTTGCGAAATCACTTTGGCATCCGCCGAGGTAGTTTTGTGCCCTAGATGCCCGAGCGGGCCGCCGGCGGTGGACGTCAGCGTCGATGGAAAAACGCCCAGCCAGACTATGACCGCTATCATGGCTCCCGAGAGAGCCATTTCTCGTCCGTTAAGGTCCGCAATCCGTCCGGGACTTACCCTTGGTCCGTGGAACATGCGGCGGATAAGCCAAAGTGAGTAGATGGCCGCAAACGTCAAGCCCGAGGCAGCTACAACGGCCGCCCACTTGTTTACTTGGAAAGTTCCCGCAAGGACTAACAGCTCGCCCACAAAGTTGCCCAACCCGGGCAGACCCAGAGAGGCCAGGGCAAACACCATGGCGGATCCGCCCATCAGCGGAGCGTCGGCCCACAGTCCGCCCAAGCGATCGAGTTGTCTTGTGTGAAGGCGTTCCTGAACCATTCCCACAATGATAAACAATGCACCCGTGCTGATGCCGTGGCATACCATCTGAACCACCGCGCCCTGTAATCCTATTTCGGTTCGGGAGAAAACGCCTAGGACCACAAAACCCAAGTGACTCACGCTGCTGTAAGCCACGAGGCGCTTAACGTCTTCCTGCGCGAACGCGAGGACCGCTCCGTATATTATGCCCAAGCATCCCAATGCCGTGGCCCAAGGCGCGGCCAGGGCGACCGCGTCGGGGAAGAGCGGGAGCACGAATCGTATCAATCCGTACCCGCCCGTTTTGAGCAGCAAACCCGCAAGGATTACGCTCCCCGCAGTAGGGGCCTCGGTGTGGGCATCGGGAAGCCAAGTATGAAACGGGACCATGGGCAACTTCACTGCGAAGGCCGCGAAGAAGCCGAGCATCAGCCATAACGAAGAGCCGACCTGCGCGGATTCCAGAATGGTAAAGTAATCGAACGTATAAGTCCCGGTTGCGTTCCCGTGTACGAAATAGAGCCCCAGCATGGCGGCCAACATGAGCAGCCCGCCGGCTTGAGTGAAGATAAAGAATTTAATCGCCGCGTAAGTCCTGTTTTCGTGCCCCCATATCCCGATAAGCAAATACATGGGCACGAGCATAACTTCCCAGAAAAAATAGAACAGAATGAAATCCGTTGCCAGAAACACGCCTATGATCCCGGCAAGAGCGGCCATGAGGTTGAAATGAAAGAAGCCGATACGGTCCCGAATCTCGGTCCATGAGCAGAGGACCGCAGCTATCCCCAGGAATAGCGTCAACGCGGTCATGATGAGGCTGAGGCCGTCGACGGCAAGGCGAAAACCGATTCCCAGTTCGGGTATCCACGCGTAATCAACCTTTAGGAACCATTGGGCTTCCCGGCCGGTTAGGCTTCCCGGCGCATACGCGATCCACAGGCCGATAACCAACGCCATCTCCAGTACGAGCGCGGCCAGGGCGATAACGCGAGCCCATTGGGGACCCTTACGGGATACCGACCAGCAGGCGATACCTGCGACAAGGGGAAATGCAACGAGGAATGCCGGGATCATCGGAACACCACAATCCATATGGCCGCTATCCCTCCCAGCGCGATTGCCGACACGTACTGCCTTACGCGCCCCGTATGGGAAAGGCTCAAGGCAATGTGAAGGCTCCGTGCGACCAGCGCGGCCGCGCTGAAAAAGCCGTCAACAATGTCCGCTGCGTTCACCTTGGCGATCCACAAGAAAGGCCGGACGAACGCGACTTCGTACACGCGGTCGAACCCCCAACCGGACAGCCACAGAGCATGTATCGAGGCAAGGGTAGGGCTCATGCCGCGCTTCTCAGGGGCGTCCGAGCCTCGACGAAAAAGAATCATCGACGTGACGACGCCGGCTAAGGCGATAACGGCACAAACGATTTGGAGCCGGACCTCCGTACTGTGGGACACGAGCCCGGTCTTCACATTCGGCAGGCAAGTACTCATGAACGAAGAGAACCAGCGCACATCAGCAATGGTGGGAGGCAACTCGATGAACCCGATGACCAGCGAGAAAACGGCCAAGATAACAAGAGGAACGGTCGCTGCCGGCCCCATCCTTTGAGTCACCGCGGTCTTGCATGAACCCAGAAAAGTGAGGCACACGGCGCGAAACGCGTAAAGGCCCGTCAGGAATGCCCCCAGAGTGCCTCCGGCCCATAGCCACGGTCCCCCAAGTTCAGAAGAATAGGCATACCACAGTATGGCGTCCTTGCTGTAGAACCCGGCCGTGATCAACGGAACGGACGCCAGGGCCGCGGATCCGACGACAAAGGTCCAAAAAGTCACGGGCAGCTCTCTACGAAG
>JAZDOF010000090.1:0-2143 GCA_043799015.1 Pseudomonadota bacterium
TCCAGCACCTCGTCCGAAATCTGGTCGCACAGTTTGTCGGGATGACCCTCGCTCACCGACTCGGATGAAAAAACGTGATCCGAAAGAATCCTGCTCATGGTCCCCTCTTTCTTTCGTAAGCGTTAATCGATTCGCGGAGCCCCTATCATTGGTGATATGCAGCGGAGATCCCCATTCATATCCTATGTTCCACCGCTCGGTTCCCCACACAATCCTAAGCCGTCGTCGCTCGAACGAGACGCCGGCGCTCGGCCTTTCGCCAACATACCTCGTCCCTTAAGTTCCGGTCAAGATGAACCTATTTCACCGCTTCCGGTCATGGCCGTCGGCGGGGACCTGTGGTAGAATCCGGAGCATTATGCTTCCGTGAGGAAAAGCCGGCGTATCTCAGATGGTCGGCTATTGAACGCCCAAGGGATGGAAGGATCGAGAGAAGGCGGCCCAAAGGGGAACGGATCGTCCGATTGGACCGTAATTGGAAGACCCCTCTTGATGCGGTTCATCAAGGGCGAGACAAGGGACTCGATCGACCCCACCGTCGAGGCAACGGACGAACGGGACGATCACGGCAGCGGACTGAAGGAGGGACCGCGTGGGATTGGAAGCAGCCGAGGATGACACCGACCGGGAGTGTTTTTCGGCCCATCTCGGGGTTATTTCGGTCGCGGACGCGGAACGCGTCATGACGATCGCGGCAAAGCTTCGACTGAACGGGTTCATTCCCGACGTTGTCCAGCTCATGGCCCATCCCCGAACCGTTGCGCTCGGACTGAAGGGACGGCATGACGAGCACCCCAAGGACTTGCTTGTCGGCTTTGATGTCTTGGCCTCGGAGGGGATTGATTTTGTCCGCTCGACCCGTGGGGGAGGGATAACCTATCATTGGCCCGGCCAGGTAGTGTGTTATCCGGTGCTGGCACTGGAATCCGCGGAGAGAAACATCCCTCGGTACATGACCAAGCTCGAAGAAGTGGGGTTGCGGACCTTGGCGCGTTTTGGGGTGGAGGCGACCAGACGGCGCGATACCAACGCGTACGTGGGACTGTGGCATGAACGAGGGAAGATCGTGTCGATGGGGGTAAGGGTGAGCCATTGGGTAACCGCGTTCGGCTTCGCGCTCAATCTCGAAGGCGACGTGACCCCGAGCCGGTTCATACGACCGTGCGGCATAGAAGGTGCGAAGCTCACAACCATGCAGGAAATTTTGGGGACGGCCCCACCAAGGCAAGAGGTGGTTGAGGCGATTGAGGAAGAATTTGCATCTGTATTCGGTAGAGCTCTGAAACCTATTCCGCCGGAGCTTTCAACGCTTATTATCTCAGGCCGCCGATGACGGTCCCGAGGACGGCAGGTGAAAAATGAACGATACGAGCAAATATGAGTTGATTCAGGTCATGGATCCGGAGGGTAAGGCGGATGACGAGCAGGTGCGAGGAATCTCGGACGAGCTCGTATTGAAGATGTATCGCCTAATGGTGTTCACCCGATTGTGGAACGTGAAGGCGCTCAGCCTTCAACGACAGGGAAGGCTCGGGACCCTAGCATCCATACGTGGCCAGGAAGCCGCCAACGTAGGCATGGGGCTGGCCATGGGACCGGATGACTGGTTTTGCCCCTCCTTCCGTGAATTCGGTGCCCAATTCGCACGGGGAGTCAAACCCGTTGATCTATACAGGACCTGGGGCGGCGACGAACGGGGCATGAAACCGCCTGCGGATTACCGAACCTTGCCCATTTGCATCACTGTGGGGTCTCACCTTTTGCACGCCGTCGGCATAGCGATGGGAGCGAAGATCCGAGGCGAAAGGATTGCCGCTCTTTCATCTTCCGGTGACGGCTCCACGTCGCAGGGCGATTTTCATGAGGCCCTCAACTTCGCCGGGGTCTACAAGCTGCCGGTGGTGTTTGCAATTCAAAACAACCAGTGGGCCATTTCCCTGCCCTTCGAGAAGCAAACCGCTTCGGAAACCATTGCTCAAAAGGCCTTTGCCTACGGCATGGACGGATACCGAGTCGACGGGAACGACGTGTTTGCCGTGTACCTCACGGTAAAACGATTGCTGGACGCGGCAAGGTCCGATTACCGGCCTGCACTGGTGGAGTTGGTAACATACAGGATGGACGACCACACCACCGCGGACGA
>JAZDOF010000117.1:0-2747 GCA_043799015.1 Pseudomonadota bacterium
GTTATTAACAGTTGTGGATAAATTGAAATCGGCTTCGGAGGAACTACCCGTAACTAACTCAATTCACCCGAGCTGAAGATCATTCATGAACCCTGGGCGGAGCTGAGGAAATCAAAATCCTTTGCCGCCCGCCGATCCGAAGAAACGGGTTCCATGTGATGGATTCACGGTCTTATCCTAATCGGAGTCAATCGTTGAAGTTGCCTGATTGCTTGGATATTTGTACGCATGTCTCGAACGGAGTTCTGAACGGAGCGCATGCTCTTGTTAACCTCTCGCATGCTTCTGTCGGCATTCCTGACGTCGCGCGAAGCCCCTCCGGGATATGATGGGCCGTTTCCCGGGCGAGGAGGACGAGCGGCCGGCTTGGCCGGCGTTCTTGAAGTTGAAGCGGATTCTTCCGAGCCGACGGCGTTCGGTACCGGTGCGGGTCCGCGGTCCGATCGGATCGGCTTCGTAGTGACGGCTTCAGCGGTTGCCTCGGGGGCAGGCGGAGCTTTCGGCCCGTCCATCTCGGACCAAGCGGGGTTTGGGATTGAGAAGCCTAAAGACAACGCGGCCAAGCCGAGTATAATAGACACGAGAGAGGGGTACATTGGTTTTCCTCCGTGACGCGACGACAACATCAATCTCTATTTTCCCAGACCCCGGGCGTTGTGGGAAGGGGGGTCCCATAACGGGTCTCGGATATTCATTAGGCTTGAGGTGAAATGACGTTGCGCCGGCTGCACGCATGTTGACGGGCGGCCTTCGAAATCGTTATTCTCCGGTGTAATGGAGAAGCAACAACCATATGGGATTGAACTCGACATCTCCCGGTTCCGGGCGCCGGCCCCAATCACCGAACTCTCCGTGAACGGGGAAAGCGACCGGTGTTTTTCGAGGCAGTCCGACCGCGTGCCCGGCGGTACGGCATGATGGATACGGGACGACGTACCGCTATTGCCTTTGCGATCGTTTCCTGCTTGCTCGTGGGGCTTCCGTTTCTCTTCGTCCGTTTTCCGCCCATCACCGACCTTCCCCAACACTCCGCGCAAATAAAACTATTTCTTGAAACCCTAGCCGACCGGACAAGCAGCCCGTACACCATTCAGTGGTTCACTCCTTACAGTCTTTCGTATTTGCTCATAGGCGTCTCGTGGTTTTTCTTCGGTGCGGAATACGCAGGCCGCGCCGCCATGCTCATCGTCTGTCTGCTGTGGGTTGTTACGATCCACCTGATTGCAGTGAGAAAGGGACGGTCTCCGGCCGCGGCGGTCTTGGCCTCGGTGTTCGCGCTTAATCATGTGGTGTACTGGGGGTTCTACGGGTTCGCCGTAGGCTGGCCGGCGTTCGGACTCTGGCTGCTGCTTACGGACCGCCCTTGCCCTGATCGTTTTTCGCCCCGGGACTGTTTGCCCGTGGTTGGAGCGGCGCTGCTGCTCTACCTTAGTCACGTTCTCTGGTTCATAATGGGGGTGGGCTGGTACTGCTTAAGAACCGCACTTTTTCGCGATCCGCCGCGTGGGGCCCTTCTCAGGGGTGCATGTCTGATACCGTTAGTTCTGGTAACGGCGGTCTGGTATCCGGTCCTTTCCGGATCTTCCATGTCAACGCCTCCCATATGGGTGACCGGCCCCTTCGAGCGTTTGGGCGCTTCATGGCTCACCGACGCGGCGTTGGGCGGCTTGACGGGACCGGTGGAATACGCGTTGACGGGTATTGCCTCGGCATGGGTCTTGTTGGGAATCGTTCAGAACAGGAAAGACATTGTCTCATCCACGGATTGGGGTCTGGTAGCCGCGGCCGGCATGTTTCTCCTCTGTGCCCTGTGCTTGCCGGATAAGTACATGAACACCATCCGCCTGGGGCAGCGCTGGGTGCCGCCGGCCATGATCATGCTCGTTCTGGGCTTTCCGGTTCCAGCGTTGAGGCCCGTGATAAGGAATGGGGTCGCCATGGCGGCAGCTGTGGCTTTCGCGGCGGTAACGACCTCCAGTTGGCTGGTTTTCGAGCGAGTCGAGTTGTCGGGTCTAAAGGAGGCCCTGGCCGCGTTGCCCCAAAATCCGCGGCTGGTAGGACTGGACCTGGTTCAGACCAGCGAAGTGGTCAAAGGTAGACCGTTCATTCAGGTATTTGCCTATTCTCAGGTCTTCAATGGGGGGCTGTTGAACTTCTCGTTCGCCGAGTTTTCCCCGTGTCTCGTGGTTTACAAAGACGCGTTCCTTCGGCCCTGGACGGGGGGGCTGGAATGGTTCCCGCAGCGATTGAGGGAGTCCGATCTTAGGTATTTCGATCATGCCCTGGTCAATGGGACAGGCGGCGTACATGCCGTCACCGCGTCCAATCCCGCCTTCAAGCCGGTTACCACGCTCGGCCGCTGGAGACTCTACCGGATCGAAGCCGGCAACACCCGTTAGTTACTGCCGTACGACACGACCGCCTGTTGAACCCGCAAGAGTAGACCACAAAGCCACCGAGATACGAAGGAATCAAAGGGTGATTCTCTTAATGCCGTTGCACTTGAAATACCCCGGACTCGCGGGTATAAAAGTATGATGGGGTTTTGCCGCTGTTGAAAGGTAGCGTGAATGATCGTGACGGATCAGGACATAGAGGTCTCGGCAGTCATGCCGTGTCTGAACGAGGAAGAGACCCTCGGCGTGTGCATCGAAAAGGCCATTAATGCCTTTGCCGCCTTGGGCATCCGGGGGGAGGTCGTCGTCGGAGATAACGGGTCCACGGACGGATCCGTCAAGATCGCGGAA
>JAZDOF010000146.1:0-4921 GCA_043799015.1 Pseudomonadota bacterium
CAGGTAGCTTTTCCGTTCGCCGGCGCCAATGAGTTCTCGAATGTTGGGCATTGTTTCCTCCTCTGAGCGTGATGGTCCGTCTACACTTGGCGCACGCTGATTCCCGCCGTACTCCGCGCTTCTTCCGTGGCCCTCTCAGGGGCCGGTGCCCCTTGTGTCCAGGCCCGCCATCGGCGTCCTTCACGGCCGGGACATCCAATTCGCACTGCTTGATGAGTTTCTTTTTGAAGCAGCTTCCTGAACAAGCATGCCCTCAAAACCGATCCCGCAGCAATATAATGTTGCTCGGTTGTTCACGCAAGAATCTCACATAGCGGAGTGGATCTATACCGCGTTTTTCAATGTAATCAGCCTCATATATCATCGTTTCGACGCGGGCATAGTTCTCAGTTGCAAGCGTATACGCATTGTTTATATGCCGGGCCAAATCGTTCAACCCCACCGTTATGAAATGCGTGGCCATGTAATCGGCCCTCGCCCGGAAAGCGGATTTCTTATCGAACCGGCCGATCTCCCGCATCTTATTGGTCACGAGTTTCCACGTTGCCCTAAAGGCCGACATGTCGCCCAACAGGAATTCAGCATGCAGTTGGCCCACTGAGCAGACCACAAATCGAGAATGGAGTTCTATGGCGCTGTCTATAGGCAGTCTGCCATTTTGCCATATATTGCCATGTTGTAATATACTGTAATAGTAATTGTTCAGTTCAGCAAATGTACTAGATGATGTTTGAAGGAGATTGTCCCGTCTCGATTTCTTTTCGCTTTCCTGTGCAACAGACAACTGTTCTCCGGCCGTCTGGAGTTTGGCAAGCGTCAGGGCATCCCACCGTATGTTTAATCGCTCCACCTCCCTCCGGATTTCCTTGACTTCCTTCATTATTTCATCCAGCTTTCCCTCCAGCCTTTTGAGCCTGTTGTTGATACACATGAATCCGACCGCGCAGACACCCAAGGTTGCGACGGATGTCAGTGCGCCCACGGAGCTGATTATTTGCAGCGTTTGGAGCGACTCCTTTATTCCTGCCATTCCGGTGGCTTGAAATACCTTTGCGACGGCATCGCCGGGCGTAAGCGGCAGTGTTCCCAGTGTTTGAGCCAGATCCCCGGTTTCCTTGAGTATACCTACGACGTCCCCGTTCTCCACTTTTCGGAGGATGGAACCGTACCGCTCAACGGCCTGGGGCGCACTTGCCAAAAAGACAGAAACATCTTCATAGGTTATCATGGTTGCCTCACACAACAGAGCATTTTTTCTGCTTCCATTCTCTTTCGGATCATGATCATTTGAATTGTCGCAGGAATCGTTTTTCGGTATGCCGGGGTGCCCAAAGTCAGGGCAAATAGAGGGACCGCAACTAAGAGTCCCACGCCCGTAGCCGACAGCGTCAGGTAGAACATGGAGGGCCCGAATATGGACGCCCACAATGAGGCCATCACGCCCGAATAGAACACCGAAACAGCGATTGGTGTAGCTAGGGCGGCGCCGACCACGCCGGATGCTATGGCGCTTGTAATGTTTCCTATCACGGCTTGGTCGTAGCCCATCTCCTCGAGTCGCCGACGAAATTCTTCGGCCTTCTTTTCTCTTTCGGCCGGCGACAGCTTCTTCAGATCGTCCTCTACCCGTCGATTGACGTATTTCATGATTTCTTCTTCAATTTCGACTTCCGTGGACTGGTCCTCAAGGGAATGGTCGGTCCACCCATCCGGGCACAGCTTGTCGGCCACATCAATTAATATCGTTTTATAAGGCAATTCGTGATCGTCTCTAAATAGGTTTGCCAATGAATGTCCAGCGGCTGCACGATATTCTTTGCTTATTTTGTACCTGCCCGTTGTGTAATCAATTCCCAAGGCTTTGCATATTTCCTTCTTTTCCGTATCCGTGGCCCACGCCAGTCTCAATAGAATCGTCTCCTTTTTTTCCAACTCAAACAAGGTCGCCCCACGCAGCTCCCCGTCCCTTCCGGATACGCTCCAGTCCGGGGTAAGTAGCGCCCGCTTCTTAAAGCGATACGGATATCGTTCATCCTTGGAATGGACAGTGTCCCCGTCTCGCAAGTTGCTTACATGCCAAGCGTTTTCAAAATGATCAGTGATGTAGAATTGGAAAATAGGAGCACTGCGGAGGGCAGTTACCGGTAGGCTATGAGAGGTAAGATCGTTGACGCAGTCGGTGTTGCTGTCGTAGCTGCATCCGTCGCGCACCCCAATAAAGGTATCCGGCACCCAGCCCACGCGACCCAGGTATTCCGAAAACCATCTCCAATCAGCGATCACTTGCAGTACGGTTAGGTGCCTTTCTCTCAAGGTCATCCATTTTGGGGGATCGAAGCTTTGCCACACAACATCAAACCTATAACCCTGCTTGTCGTCAAGCTCGATGGGTTTCGAGGTCGCCGTGAAGATGCGGGTGCGACCGTCGTTCAACCGTAGTGCCGGATCGTCGCGGTCAAACGGGTCCTGGTCGCCGACGCAAACAAACACGTTTGGGCTTGGAACGCCGCGGATTCCCCGGTGTATGTAAAAATCCGGGTGCGTGTAAGTGAACACCATGGTGTCAATCCCCGCGCAAGGGTACAGGGCCGTTCTGATCCACCCCACCAAGAATCCTTCCCGGTTAATGGCCTTGATGATGTCGTGTATGTTCGGCATGTGCTTCCTCCTATGAAGAGAACGAATGTCGGTGGTGTTCATTCATCAAAAGCTCTCGATATGCCACCCCATCAAGGCGCCCAGGGCGTTGAGAGTTGCTCTCACCAATGCACCTTGGGTTCGCGATACCGTGATCTGGCATCCATATGTTTCGCCGGCCATCGGCCGCCACGATGCCCAATGAACCGAATAGGAGTCTTGCGTGGCCTCTTTGAACTCGCGGTGCAGGGGTTCCTTCTCCTGTACCAACGCGGTCCAACAAAGAAAAGGGACTTCTCTTCGGCTGAGGCTTTCGAGCGTACTGAGTATCCGCTCCTTTTCGGTATCTATTGCCACGGGATCGACGAGCACAAAGGATAAATCCTCGTGCCCATGCAAGCCCTCATAACCGTCTCCGCGACAAATGGACACTTCCGGCCAATTCTCGTAAAAGCCTAAGAGGCTGTGGCATACTGCGGCGTCGACGTCCAACAGACGAAATGTGAAACGCTGTGCAGCCTTCCGCATGAGTTTGAATACGATGCCGCTCGACCCTGGATACAGGCTTCCGGGCCGGATGGATTCGGCAAAACAAGTTTCAATGTAAGGGTCGAGGCCTTCCAATTTGTTGTCATAGGGCGCCGCGCCGCTGCCGGACCCAACCGCCGCCTCACCAATCAGCTTCTCGCTTAGTTTACCGATCCCGTAGCGCCATCTTCCTTCTGAAGGCAAACGGTACTCGGCGCGACCGGAGTGAGTTTCCGCGTAGTCAAATGATTCCGGCCGGCGGTTCTCGAGGATTCCAGAAATGAGTCGTGCAAGGATCGCATGCTTTACGACGTCGCCCTCGTTGCCTATTCGCGTTTGGTGCGTGTATTCCATACAACACTCCCCATTCGTAAGACCATTTCCCGGAAGAATTGCGACAATCCCGGACGATGGTCCAGATTTTACGGGTGTCCTCTCATTGTTTCGAACGTGAGGTCCGCGCCGGGGTTCCGAAAAGTCCAACCAGTGGGCCTCCTTGGGCTAGGTCGCCGCAGTCCGCCGGAGCAGACGGCCCTCTAGCCCCTTATTACGACGCAGGCCTTGGACAATAGGGTTAGGTCGCTGCTCCATCCCGTTCGCAATAATGCGGCGCCGATGAGAGAATGGACATCATCCGCCTTTACGGCGTTGGCCGACGGAATGTCGGGAAGAGCTGAGGCAAAGGCACGCACCGCGATTTCGGCGTCATGTTGATGAGATCCGCCCTTGGCTTGCCCCGTCACGAAGGCTTCCCACAAGAAGAAACCCTGCCTGCAATTCTGAAAAGCGGTCCAATCCAAGAAAGCGGGGATGCCGTATTCCAGCTCTGCACGGATATGCCGCAAGATCCACACCGCCTCAGTTAATCCCGTCGCCAACGCTCCGGCACCCGCCCCGGCGCACCAACAGCGCGAACCTTCACCGGTTCGGGCCGAAGTAAGCCCATTCGGATCTTCTGAAATAGGAACGTACAGCGGGCACTCGAACCCCAGGGCAACCGAAAAGCCGGCGTTAAGGTCCCGTGCTGTGGAAGTAACCAAAGCCCCTATATCGTCACCTCCCGTTACCACGAGATCCCCTCCGGGTCGGCCTAGTCGAGCCCATCCGAATCGACCGTTCTTCACCGACCCGATGTCGGCACAATAAATCAGCATGGATTCAGTCATCTGCGGCTCCTTTTGCAGTTCGTCCCGGAAATCTGCCGGCGGTTGTAGCTGGGCTTGCGTTTCTCATCGATTCAACGATCTGAATTGGTGTATACCGTTATCAAGACCCGATTTTTCGCCACGATCACGGTCAGCTCCCCCGATATGATCTGATACCCCGTTGGAATAGGAACCCATCGTCCCTTTTCCATGGCCTCCCGGACGGACTCCAGATCCTGACCACGTTCGTAGATCCGCTTCAAGCAGTGACTCGTAACGACGAACAGCTTGTTTTGGACACGTACCTCAGGCATAGTGAATCTCCCGTAGGGGCTGCGTATGGCGCTCGAGCGGTCGTGTTGTTCACACCATCGGTGTGCCGGACCCAGAGCCTGAATGCAAGTGGCGGGTGCTATGACGCAGTTTCATCGATTCCTCCTTTACTAAGCGGTGACTTGGTGGCCTTTAAGAGAGGTTACACCAAAGCTTCTTCCGTTTCAAGGCTTAACTATTGGAAATGGCTAAATAATTTATTGCAACAGAGTTGAACGCAATCCAACAGGCCACCTGCAAAACGAGGATGTGCCGGTTTTGTTGGAGGCGTAACTGTC
>JAZDOF010000191.1:0-5975 GCA_043799015.1 Pseudomonadota bacterium
AGGACCGCTTTCCGCTGCCTGCAGGAACATCTCCCAATCGGTGACAAGTTCCGGGAGCGTTCGATCGGTTACGCCGGCATCATCTGACGATGCGCAACAGACGAGCCATGGTGCAATCCGCATTGCGGAGCAGCCGCCTCCGCCATAAATCAGTATTATGTCCCCCGATTACACGATCATATGAATTGGGAAAGCTCTGGGATGCCCGTCGATTTGTGGGGAATGGTTCGCTCTCACAAAGAAAATCAGTGACTAATCGTCCTCTGGGAAAGCTTCGTGAATGTCTTCTTCGGCATTGCATAGGCCGCGTAATGTGTTAATTTGATTCGGAGCGCCTGTTCCCGGATTCGGGTACTGCTCTTCATTTCGGCCTAATTTGCGAAAAGGAAAGCGGCGCGGTAATGAGCAAGCCGGCTGACTTCAAGACAATGATTCTGAGTGAACGAACCGCGGGGTATTTGCACATATTCGCTCTGTCCGCATTCGCTTTGACACAGCCCTTGTTGGACGTGATTTCGAGGCATGCGGAATTCCTGCTCGCACACGATGTTGGACCCGTGGAGTTGTTGACCCTTGTGGCGGTCTTAGCTTTTCTGGTTCCGCTGGGGGCCATATTCCTCGAATGCATCGTGGGTTTGTTCAGTAATGTCCTTTCCATGTTTGTCCACAGGTGGACTGTTGGAAGCCTCGTAGCTCTGATATGTTTACCCGTGGCGGAGAAAATAATCACCAAAGATAGCCTCGTCGTAATCGCATCCGCCGCCGTTGGTCTCTTTTTTGTGGCCTTGTATTCAGTGTGCCGGCAGGCAAGAGTCTTCCTCACCTGGATGTCCCCCGTTGTGTTGCTGTTTCCAACTGCCTTCCTGGTCTCTTCGTCTATGAGTGGTCTGCTGCTTTCAGGCGACACACGGTCACACGCGAGCAAGATCGCGGTGAAGAGTGCCATCCCTATCGTATTCGTGATATTCGATGAATTGCCTGTAACCTCATTGATAAGCGGAAACGGGGACATAGATCGTTCGGCTTTCCCCAACTTCGCGTCGCTGGCTCGAGATGCCGTGTGGTACAGAAATGCGACTACTGTCGCAGATTTTACGACCGTTTCCGTTCCATCCATGCTGACCGGGAAGTATCCCGACCAGTATCGACTTCCTACGGCCGCCGAGTACCCGGACAATCTGTTTACCCTTTTGGGTGGAGTATACGCGATCAGCGCAACAGAGTCCGGTACCGCCTTGTGCCCGAAGGAGTTGCGCGGCACGGCTCTGGTGTCCAAGTCCATTTGGAAACGAATGAAAGATCTGCTTTCGGATGTAGGCTACATTTATCTCCAGATCGTTCTCCCCGACGACTACGACGACGCCTTTCCAAACGTAACCAAGACTCTGAAGGATTTCGGAGATCAATCCGAGAAGGCGGTGAAGAGTTCGGCACGCGTTACGGCATACAGGGAATTTCTGAAATCGATTGGAGCAGGGACGGGAAGCAGTCTGTTTTTCGGACATTTCGATCTTCCACATGTTCCGTGGGTGTATTATCCGTCCGGTGAGAGATACAACTACTCCGGCGTAGGTCTGTTGGGCGTATTCGGGCTCTCCGGCGACGAACAGTGGGACGACGACGAATGGGCGGTTCAACAAGCCTATCAACGTCATCTCCTCCAGGTAGGCTTTGTGGATCGGTTGTTGGGACAACTCCTGGAGAGACTGAAGCAAGCGGACTTGTATGGCAGGTCCTTGATCATTGTGACGTCCGATCACGGGGCCGGCTTCAGGGCAGGTGACAATCGCAGGCGACTGACTACCGGAAATTTTGAGGACATAGCCGCGGTTCCACTCATCATCAAGTATCCGGCTTCCAAACGGCGGGGAATCGACGACAGAAACGCACAGTCCATCGATATACTGCCAACCATAGCGGACGTCCTGGGGGTCGCGTTACCTTGGCCTGTTGATGGTGTTTCTCTGCTTGGAACGCCAAGACAAACCCCGACACGGACCGTCTATGCATACAGGGATGAAACGGGTCTGAAGAAGTTCGAGCCGACATGCCCCATCGACATTCGCAACAGCGGCACCTTGAAGAAGAAAACCTCAATGTTTCGCTCTGATCCAGGTTCAGGCGGCGTCTATAGGTTAGGTCCCTTTGCGGAACTCTTGGGAAGAGAGGTGAACCAATTCGAACTGAGCCACAACACCGGCTCCACGGAGATCGAATACGATCAGGAACGTGCATATTCGGGAGACATGCATAGTTCCGAGTACGTCTTGGGCAACGTAACAGGGAGTCTGAGAACGAACGAAGCCCGGGGAGGTCGTCTCCATTTGGCTCTCGCAGTTGCAGGAAGAATTAGAGCACTCACCATAAGCACTCCCATATGTGAAAACGAAGCCCGCTTTTCTTCTATTCTGCCTGAGGACGCTCTCCGTTTCCACGGCGCGCGGGTGGACGCATTTGTCGTTAAGCCGCAGGCATCAGGTCCGCCCCGGCTTGAACCTTTGAACAGACGAGGACAAGAAGCCTGTCGTCTTTCCGAATCGGAAGAAGCCGAACTTGAGACCATCAGTTGCTCCGGCAAGGGCCTTGTGCCGGTGCGCCATGAAGCCCTTCTGGGAAGGCTCGAAGGCGCTCCCGATACGGAATCGGGCTCGACTGAATTCTCGGGGTGGGCTGCGGACATACTCCACGGCCGCCCGGTCGACGAGATTCTGGTCTTCGCGGATGGAACGCTCGTCTACCGGACGACTACCAACCGTCCTCGACGGGATCTCCTTGATTATCTAGGAGGAACCCGGTTCCTAAACAGCGGATTCTGGTTCACCTTGCCGAATGAGATGCTGAAGTATGTACACGAATTGAGGTTTTTTGCCGTTTCGTACGTTGGAACGGGTGCCGCCACCGAGCTGAATTATTCTTTCGGTTACAAATGGTCTCCTGAGCGCACTGCCTATCGGCTGGAGGGGAGTGCAAAGCAGGGGACGGAAACCATCGTTTGTCCGTTGGGACAGCGAATACCGCTCAAGAAGCGTGCGAACGTGGGCCGGGTGGAAGGAGTTACGGAACACGACGACAAGACGATTCTTTGCGGATGGGCTGTGGATGGCGGCAATGCTTCCCTGCCCGTTACGTTGGTGATGCTCGCCGACAAGAAGTTCTTGGGCTCGGCAAGGACCGACGGATATCGGAGAGATATCTCCAACCGTTTTGGAACGGCGCATCTCTCGAAATCGGCATTCCGGCTTGAAGTGCCGTCATCGGTTGTTTCAGAAGTCCGAGAGTTGAGGATCTTTGTTGTGTCCACGGCGGGCAGAGCCTCGGAAGTTACCTATCCCGTCCGGTACAAATGGCACTCAAAATCGGGCAATCGGTAGCCGGTCTGTGACTTAGTGCTTCGTTTCCCAAGTACGGTCGCCCATTCTTAACCTTTTGAGATTGCCACGCCCTCCCAAAGCCTCGGGCTCGCAATGACATGGTTCAGCGTGGTGCCGTGACCGAAATCGCGTGCAACCACGAGATGTCATTGCGAGGAGCGCAGTCCCGCGCAGAACGCGGGAAAGCAATTTCAGCGCGAAAAATCCGTGACCGTATTTATGCCATAGAACACTTAGTGCTCTCCGGCGCGAAGTTCAGAATTCTTTTCACTGCTTTAGATCCGTCGATTCGGGGATCCACTCACCGTGCCAAGCAGGACCGTATGTGCGTGAAGGACGCGCCGAATAGGAATCTGAACGTTCAATGACTTCATCTTGTACCAGAGCCCCATAATTGAGGCACCGATCAGGCCCCCGCGGCCCGGGCTTATAGCCTGTGAAAATCCCGAAGGAAGGTGCCGGGGACCCTTTCGGACCTCAAGAACCGTACGAACTCTTTGCGCATTTCGTCAGCGTCCCTTTGCCGTGACGAAAAGATATTTCTGGAGCACTTAGGGTCTTCGGTAAGATCGTAGAATTCCGGTTCAAATGTGGTCTGGAACACATCGACGGTCCGTCTCTTGCCGTCTACCGCCAACGTTGTATGTTTCGCTTTCGCCCTCGATTCATCCAATCCAGGGCCCCAGATCAGAAGATTCCGACCGTCCGTAATGGTTGTCTTCACACTGGGCACCGGCTCTGAGCGTCCCCTCGTCCAGACGGTAGGTGAACAAAAGGCGAGTTCTCGAACTGATTCCCTTTTTCCCGTGAGGATCGACACCAGCGACCGCCCTTTACCTTGTTGACGGCAGTCGATTCCCATGAGGTCAAGCACTGTAGGCATTATGTCGGGGGGTTGCACCAGCGCGGTGTGTGCTTTTCCTCCGGGCATGCCGGGCACGTAAAGAATAAATGGAATTCTGCACACTTCCGGCCATAGCGGCAAGTCCTGATATACGCCGTCCTTGATGACCGACTTTCCCATGTAGCCATGCTCTCCGAGGTAGAAACCGTGGTCGGACGCTATGAGAATCGCAGTATCTTTGAGCAAGCCAAGATCCTGAATCTTATTTAGAAGATATCCTATCCATCTGTCCACCAGAGAGGCTTCGGCCGCGTACAGGGCCCAGCAATGACTGAGCTCGCTCTCAGTCATAAAACTCCTCCATTTGTCGTACCTGGGGTAAATCACTTCTTCGCCAAGGTATGGTTCCGGTTCATAGAGTCTGACATACTCTTTCGGCGGGTCCCACGGTTCGTGCGGATCGAAGGTATCGACGTACAGGAAGAAGCGGCGCCCGTCCCGTGTCTCTTCAAGAAAACGCGCCGCAGCCTTCATGGTTTGCGCGACGAAGCAATCCTCCTCTCCCTTGTGACCATGCGTGTTTCTCAAGTACTGAGTAAGCGTTGTGTCCGGCTCTCGCAGCTTATTCATGGAACAGGGAAACGTGACATTCCTGGGGACCAACCGCCATGGGTCGCATTCCTGCCCGCGGATCAAATTCCATGAATGGAAACCGCGCTGGTAATTGTACCCGGGGGAGAAAGGATGGGGTGTGTCCGCGATGAGAGCCGTCATGATGCCATTCTTTCCCAACGTTTCCTGGAGGGTTATTACGTCGGGGTCAATGGGCGACCACGCCTTGTAACAGAAGGTGTACGTTCCTGTGAATATGTCGTTTCGATTGGGGACCGTGGGGAAAGACGCCACGTATGCGTCGGAGAAGATCTGGGCCTTTTCGGCAAAACGGGCCAGATTCGGAGATTGTACCCACGAACTCCCGTAACAAGACACGGCATCCCTCCGCAACGTGTCGGAAATTATGACAATGGTGTTGTTAACTCTCGGTTTGATTTCCCCCCGGCCACACCCAACAAGTAATGGAACGGCAAACGCACCGCAGATCGAGCGGCGCAGGAACGAACGACGGCTCAATCCCCCATCCATATAGTCCCCTCGCTTTCGTGCTTTCCTTAAAGGGTCGCATGTACCTGATGAGGTAGACCCTTCTGCCAAGATTTACTCCCCACTTTACGGTCGTGTTGCGACCGGCCCCGCACCCCACTAATTCGCATGAGTAAAGACTCCTCCGCGGCATAGCCCACGGACCCCGGGGTTCCCATTTAAACGTCTATGTCTGCCCCCCAGCTAAGACTTGCAGGCGAGACCTCATCTTTATACTGGAATCGAAAGCGGATGAAAACACCTGATTTCAGAAAAGGCATGCAGTCGTGAAGATGATTACCGCCGCATTTTTCGAAGGATTCTTGTCGGCACGGTTTTGTAAAGGACAGCCGGAATTCTGGGGACACAACACTGCTTTTCACAGTCGTCCCTTGCTCAGGTCCCGGCCCGTCAACCTCTTAACGGTCGTTACAAAGGATCCGCCGCCCCCTGGTCGCCCCGTCCGCGTTGCCTGTCGTAGTTTCTTCATAGGACCGCTTTCCGCTGCCTGCAGGAACATCTCCCAATCGGTGACAAGTTCCGGGAGCGTTCGATCGGTTACGCCGGCATCATCTGACGATGCGCAACAGACGAGCCATGGTGCAATCCGCATTGCGGAG
>JAZDOF010000193.1:0-4486 GCA_043799015.1 Pseudomonadota bacterium
AATAACGGGAGACGAAAGGGACCCGGACGGGTTCGTTCTTTCGGAAAGCATTCACCGTCACTCCGGTCGATCTGTCATAAACGGCGTATTCGCCGTCGGCGAGGTCACGGGCGAAACCGACCTCTTTGGAGTCATTCGGCAGGCCCGCTCCGCTGCGGTAAAAGCCCGGGCATGGATGATGCGTGTGGAACAAGGCGACATCAAAGAGGCGATTTCCGTAGCCGAGAACTGTATCCGATGTCTGACCTGCCATCGTCTCTGTCCCCACCAAGCCTTTTACGTCTCCGCGGGTTCCGCGCGATCCGCGTTGGGCGTCTGGGGAGCCGCATGCAGACAATGCGGTATCTGCATATCCGAATGCCCCCGCACCGCGGTGAGTGAACCCGGTTCTTGGGAGAACGGAGTGGACGCGTTCCTCAAAGACTTAAGCCTGATCAGGGACCTAGCGCCTACGGTGGTTTACGGATGTGCCCGATCCGCCGGACGTGCCGTTGCGGAGAGGCCGTTGCCCGAGAACACGGCCTTCCATGGGGTGCCCTGTGCCGGTCGTGTGTCCGAGGCGATGATCTGGGACACGCTGAGGGCCGGCGCCGTGCGGGTGCTCGTGGTGGGTTGTCATGGCGGCAACTGCGAGTCCGTTCACGGAACGGACATGGCTCGATCAAGGGTCAAGAGCGTCGCCGAAGATATACTTGAATTTTCCGGGTTTGCCGGCAGGGTGGGATACGCTTCCTGCGCGGCAGGCGAATCGGCACGCCTGTGGGGAATTATTAACAAGTTTGGGATGGAGCCGAGCGATACCGGCAGCCTATTGTCGTGGAGGCGTTCATGATACCGGATGTAGATTCATCAGTCGACCGAGTCGCGTCCCACCATGCCGATATGCCGTACGGAGCCGACGTAACGGCTTGTCTCACCTGCGGTCAATGCGTTTCCCGTTGTTTCTTGGTTGACGGTTACCCGGATATGAATCCCAGACGCTTGATCCTTCAGACCCTCATGGGCAGGATCGACGACGCGGCCGATTCGGAGTTCATCTGGGCTTGCACTCTTTGCGCGCGTTGCACCACCGATTGCCCCAAGAATCTCCGTATGGACGCGATCGTCCGGGGACTGCGGTACTTGGCCGGGAAAAGAGGAAAGGCCCCGGGGAGGATAGTCGAGGGGGTGAAACAGGCCTTGAGGTGCGGCAACAACACCGGCATGGAATCCGACGACTTCGTGGAAATGGTCGAATGGCTGGCCGAAGAGGCCGAAGAGGAAATGGAGGGAATGGATGAAGGGGCGTTGTCTGCGCCCATCGACCAAGAAGGTGCGGAGTATCTATACGTTCCGAACCCCAGGGAATACACGTCCAAGCCCCAAATGTTTCAGACGTATCTAAAGTTTTTCCACTACGTCGACTTGGACTGGACCCTTTCTTCAAAGTACTTCGACATCACCAACTGGGCCTACTATCTCGGCGATCATGAGGCGACGGTCACATTGGTGCGGAATATGGTCGACGAGGCCCGGAGACTGGGTGTAAAGGCCTTGTTGTCCACCGAGTGCGGTCACGGGTTCAAGATTCTGAGGAATGACGCGGAACGACTGCTGGGGGAACCTTTAGGGTTCGAGGTGTTGTCCGTGGTGGAACTGGCCCACCGCCTGCTTCAGGAAGGTCGGCTGCCCGTCGTTCAACCCGTACAAGCCGTGGTCACCTACCATGACCCGTGCAATGTCGGGAGAAAGCTCGGCATTTACGAACCGCCCCGGGAATTGATAAAGGCCGTGGCGACCGACTTCGTGGATATGAGCCCGAATCGGCGGGCCGCCCTGTGTTGCGGAGGGGGCGGCAGTGTCGGGCAAAATACGGACATGGGGAGCAAGCGACTTGAACACGCCATGAGAAAGCGAGATCAACTGCTCCGAACAGGCGCGACCATCGTGGCGACGTCTTGCCAAAACTGCTTGAGCCAGCTCGATGATCTAAAGACGCGCTATTCCATGCCGGTGGAAGTGAAATCGGTTATTGAGTTGGTTGTTCAAGCCATGGAGGGGTAGTTGAGATAGCCCGACGAAACAATTGACTGTTCATGTGGGGGGTGTTATTTTTATTCCCTTAATTTGAGGTGATTTACAAATTCAACCGGGCGGAATAACGGATGAAACCTACCGGAATAGTAAAAGACGCCGTTTTCCTGAAGCACGATATGGGGCCCTATCACCCGGAAAACCCGCGGCGTTTGGAAGTGATCTATGAAGCGATCGCAGCCTTGAACGCCGATCTCCTCTTGACGGACATACCCACAAGAGTGGCGCAATTGGACGAAATAGCCGCCGTTCATACCAGCCGTCATGTAGAGCGAATAGCTGGTACGGCAGGTATTCCAAGCACTTTCTTCGACGCTGATACGTCCGCATGCGCAGACACCTGGGACGCCGCGTCAAGGGCCGTCGGGGGTCTGCTCAACCTTCTCGACGCGGTGGTGAAAGGTGATGTGCGCAACGGGTTTGCGTTTGTCAGACCGCCTGGGCACCACGCGGAGCGTGGAAGGGCCATGGGGTTCTGTTTTTTTAACAACATAGCCCTTGCCGCCAGGTACGCCATAGCCCGACTAGGGCTGGATCGGGTCGCCATAGTGGATTGGGATCTGCACCACGGCAACGGAACCCAACACGCCTTCTATGATGATCCGGCGGTACTGTTCATCTCAACCCACCAATACCCCCACTACCCGGGAACCGGCAGGCTCAGGGAAACAGGTGAAGGACCCGGGGAAGGGTACACGGTGAACATTCCCCTGGAGGCCGGGGCCGATGATAAGGATTATCTCGCTGCGTTTCACATGATTGTCGCCCCTGTAGTGGAGGCCTTTCGACCCGACCTTATCCTTGTCTCCGCTGGGTTCGACGCCCATCGGCGTGATCCTCTCGGCGGAATGAAGCTCACTGCCGACGGTTACGGGCAGTTGACGGAAGTCCTGATGCATTTGGCCGCCGAGTTCTGTTCAGGACGACTCGTCCTCACTCTGGAGGGCGGTTACGACCCGAACGCGTTGCAGGAATCTGTTGTAAGGGTCCTGACGGGACTCGCTTCGTACGATCCCGAGCGATCCGACGTTCCCCTCCGTCCTGGACTGGAGGATCTAAACCCCAGGACCGCGCGGGTCCTTAGAGAGGTATTGGCCGTTCAGAGACAATATTGGCCCACGGTAGGGTTCTTCTAGTCATTCCATAACCCTGCCCCCTAACATTCTTTCAGCGCCGGTTCATGCCGATTGGCCTACGGACGCAGCTACAAGTCGGCCGGGCAGCAGACCTGATGTCATACGAGTCTACGTTCCTGTTTTGTCCCGGCTTTGCTCCGTGTCTGTAAACCTCGAATGCAATTCGGTATCCGTATCGGACGGCGAGCTTGATTCATGCATGGAATTCTACCGGTTGATAAACCGGAAGGCCTTACGTCCGCCCAAGTCGTGCGAATCGTGAAAAGGGTCGTGAAGCCCGCGAAGGTGGGTCACACGGGCACCCTCGACCCGGCCGCGTCCGGTCTGTTGGTAGTTTCGGTCGGGGCCGCCACACGATCGGCCGATTATCTCCTGGAATCGCCCAAGGTCTATGACATGGTCATATTGCTGGGCGAGGAAACCGACACGTTGGACGGAGAGGGGCAGGTGGTTCGACGAGCGGACATCGGACACATAACCCTCGACGATATTCGCGAAGCATTGTCGGATTTCGGCGGAGTGATCCAACAAGTGCCCCCTGACTATTCCGCTCTTAAGAAAGACGGCGTGCCTTTATACAAGATGGCGCGTCGAGGTATTCCCGTAGCCCCCCAGCCGCGATGGGTGGAGATTTTTGGGCTGGACTTGAAGGAATGGGTCCCGCCTATCCTTCGCGTCGCCATGTCTTGTTCCAAAGGCACTTACGCTCGGTCGATGGCTAGAGATATCGGAAATCGTCTTGGGGCCTGCGCACGTCTGGACGGGCTGCGCCGAACCCGCTCGGGCGTATTCAGCGTCGAAGGCGCCGTAAGCCCCGACGAGATTATGTCCGGAGGACCGGCTACGATAGCGGCGAACCTCATCGACTTGCCGACGGCTCTCAGCCACATACCGTCCATTGACCTGTCTCCCGCCGAGGCCAGGCGGCTGTTGCAAGGTAGTCACGCGGTGATTGAACGCCGCCGGTCGGTGGCCCTTGACGGTCCCGGCGAGCAACGGCCCGAACTGCTCAAGGTGGTGGAAAATAATGGCGGAGTGGTAATTCTCGTTCAGCCGGTCACGATCGATGACCACATCCTGCTCAAATCCGTCAGGGCGTTCAAGGCGTTTGATGACTAAGTGCACCGTTTCCTAAATACGGTGACGTATTTCGAGCGACTCTCTTTGCCCCGAAGGGGCTGCCCAACGGTAGCCGTGGGTTTGAACCCACGGAGGGCGAATCCCAAAAAAAAGACCTCTGGACCCTGAAAGGGTCCACCATCGAGAAGCCGGGATTG
>JAZDOF010000205.1:0-3601 GCA_043799015.1 Pseudomonadota bacterium
CGGAACGGGATTGAAGAAATGCATGCCGATGAAACGTTCGGGGCGCTTGGTAACCGAGGCGAGTTCGGTGATGCTGAGGGCTGAAGTGTTGGACGCGAACACGGCCGAATCCTTGGCCGACGCTTCCATTTCCGTCCACACGTTCTTCTTGAGGTCCATCCTCTCGATTACGGCTTCTATAATAATGTCAGCGTCCCCGACCGCGTCCGACAGGGCGAGGGTTGCCGTAATTCGGCCGCGCACCGTTTCCGCGTCGGCCTGGGACATCTTTCCCTTTTCCGCCATCCTGGCCAGGTTCTTCCCTATGGTGGACAGTCCCTTATCCAGGAATCTCTGTTCCACATCCATGAGGTTGACGGAATAGCCGCTCTGGGCTGCTATCTGTGCTATCCCCGCCCCCATCAGGCCGGCGCCGATCACTGCTATCCTATTGATATCCATAACTCTCATCATCTCCTTGTCTTAAGGGGTTCCACCCTTCACGCGGCATAGGCCGATGTTCGGAGTTTATATGAAAATTGCGCGTGGGGATATGGTTTTTCTCAGAAGTCGGAGACGATGTACGGACGTCGGTGGTGAAACGTCCCTGTCCGGAGCGGAGTTTCTGCGTTCGGCCGAAGCCGGGCCCGGCGGTTGGGTCAGGAACCCTCTTCCCTCGAAGGCTCTTCGCTATTCTCGAGTCTGTCCCAGGTGCTGCCGGAACCCGAGGCCATTTTGGAAAGCCGATGGTATTGCCATGCGAGGTGACAATGCAAGATCACCTCTTCAACGGAGTCGCGAAGCTCATTCATGGTACCATATGTACCGGCGGCATCTTCGCTGTCGGCCCCATCCTTTACGATGGCGTCTATTTTCATGAGACCGTCGAAAATCTTGCCGAAACACTTATGGACATGAAGCTCAAATTCCTCTCGAGACGAGAAATCCACTGAATGATTCCTTTCAAACGGAAAGTAACCAACCCACCTCGGGGGCGACACCGAGCGCTTCCGACAATATATGCCCGGGGCACTTCGGGAGTAGTCCCGCGAGCCCCGGTGCGTGAACGGAACGCGTATCGCCTTGGTTTACCTGAAAAAACCGGTTTAGACCCTTAGACAAAGCGTCAAATCTTCTGCCATTTCCCGTCGGGGATCAACAAATCGGAAAGGCGGTCCTCAGCCGGTTTGTTGATGTGATAGGCGTCAGGGGCATTAGGCCCGACCAGTACCACGGGACCCTTAAATTTCTCGGCAAAGGCTTCGATGGTGGTGCTTCCGCCGAAACCCACGCCCTTGGAGTTGTATCCGATGACCAACACCTCATATTCGCCCTTCTTGAAGCACTTTCTAAGCTCGAATTCGTCGTTGCCCTCGCAAAGGCGAAAACCCACTTCAACGTAATCGCCCAAACGCGGGTCGTACATCTCCCGCATTTCGCGATCTCTCTTGGAGATAAGCTCGGGGGTCACTTGAGCGGTCTCCGTCTTGTCCGCGTCCACGAACACAACGTCTCGCCTAAGCATATAAGGTGATTCAAGGAAATGGAAGACATTGAGTTTGGTCTTGTGATGCCTGGCAAGTTTTAGAGCGTAATCGAAAGCCCAATCGCCCTGACGAGAAAATACTGCGCACAAACCTACTCCATTCATGGTCCCTCCTGGGTTTCATTTGTATTTGTCGAAATCCGTCTGCATAGTCGCGAATCGGAACAGTGCGTGCGGTGCAATAAACCTCCGCGTCGACCTATGACTGAATCCGCTTGAAGGGCAGATTTACGATAAAGGTCGTCCCCCGTCCCGGTGTCGACTCACAGGAAATCGTTCCCCCGTTCTCCTCGACTATCTTTCGGGTAACCAATAACCCGAGTCCGGTGCCTTTAGAGCCCTTGGTCGAATAGAACTTCTTAAAGAGGTTCTGCTTGACCTCGTCGGTCATCCCGGCCCCATTGTCCGCCACCCTTATGATAAGTCGATCGTTTTCGAGCCGACCATGCAGGGTGATATTCATTTTCTCGCCGTTTTCGGCAAATGAGCAAGCCGCCATGGCATTGGAAATGAGGTTGGATACGACATTATGAATACCGTTGGAATCAATCATTCCAAGGCCCATTACCTTGTCGAAATCGCATGTTAGCTCTACTCCGCCCTGTCGGCATTTACCCAGAAAGAGCTCGTACAAATCCAACAACAATTTCCCCGGGTCCGCTCGATTCTTTTCGGGGACCCTCTCCTTCGACGCGTATAGGATATCTTTGACGAGGTCGGATACCTTTCCCACGTTCTTCTTGACCATGCCCCACCCGGCCTCTACCCGGTCCTGTCTTTTGGATCGCAGCCCGGAATCCACGACGTACACACCGCCTTCAAGGCCGGACAGAATGTTCTTAACGGCGTGAGATGTTCCGGCTATGGTCTCGCCGAGCAATGCCAATTTATTCTCCAACATCTTCAATTCCGTCACGTTGGTGCACATTTCCATTACCGCCACGACTATTCCCGTGTCGTCGGTGATCGGCGACGTGCGAACAATGATGTGAATGTCGGCTCCATCCTGGTGCCAGACTTCTTCCGACGAATGACACAGAGCGTCGGCAAAGGTCTGTTCCACAGGACAGTTTTCGCACTTGTGCGTGAGCCCCTTATAGGCGGCAAAGCACTTTTCGCCCCATTTTCTACCGAAGTCCCGGCCGAACATGTTGTTGTAGAACGCCAGGCGGTATGACTGATCGACTACGGTTAGATAGCAGGGAACATTGTCGAAAAGCGTACGGAATTGTTCTTCTTTTTTCTTGAGCTCCTCCTGGAGTCTAACCAACCTGGAAACGTCGACGGCCATTTCCATGACTTCGGTAATAATTCCATTGTCATCAAGCAGTGGGGTGGTGTGTACGATGACATGCACTTTCTTCCGGCCGGCGAGGTTCCATACTTCGTCGATCTTGTGCGTCAGGCCGTCCTGAAAGGTCCTTTCAACCAGACAATTGTTGCACTTGGATTCTCGCCCCTTAAAGGCGCAAAAGCAGTTCTTTCCCACTTGGTCGCCGAATTCGGCCAGGAATGCTTGGTTCGCCCTGACGATTCGGTAATCCCTGCTCACGATGGCGATATAACACGGTACTTTCTCGAACAGCTCCTTGTAACGCCGTCTGCTCTGATCGATTTGTCTTTCTCGCTCGCTTATCTGGCGACTCATATCGTCCAGGGTCCGCGACAGGCCGGCTATGGAGTCTGAGCCGGTAACCGGAGTACCAATCACGTAGTCGCCTCTTGAAATCCTCTCCGCCTTGCACCGCAGTCTCGCCAGGGGACGACTCACGAGGAATATGACGCCCATGCCTATTACGGTGGATATGAGCATGAACAAGCAAAAAGCAAAGACCATTATCCGGTGCGCATTGGCTCGTAATTCGGTTCGGAGTCCCTTCAATTGCAGCCGTACCACCAAGGCGCCCAAGACTACGTGGCTTTCCGGATGGGCGTGACAGTCGGCGGTGGAGCAGCTCTTGGTGTTTTCGAGAGGATTCACCACCGTGAGAAGGTTCATCCCGGGAAGCAATTCATATCTGATCGTCTTGTTCACGGCGAGGTTGTCCAGCAGATGGCCGGAGTGCACTATTCCCG
>JAZDOF010000217.1:0-8454 GCA_043799015.1 Pseudomonadota bacterium
AAACCGCGTCGGATCAACAAAGAACCCTAGAGCGCATTTCAAGAAAAAACCGAGCGTTTAGGCCGCTACCTATATCCTCTGAACCGCTTCGGGAGATCGTTGCCGACATATCCACGCTGACGGCTCTGGCCGAAGCCGAGCTTCTTGAGGCTATCGTAACGTACTTTTCAAAGATTCATGTTTCCGCTTTGGGAAAGGCCCGTTTGCTGGGCGAAATCCTCTCCAACGAATTCACTGAAGAAATAGCGGGCCGCTTTAATAAGTTTGAACGGTTCCTCAAGGGACTGAACGGCTTCATCAAATGGGTCTCCGTGACCGATGGTCGTCGACACGAAGTCATGGGGGCTAAACTGGAGGAGGTCCCACAAAAGATAAGGCTTGCCGGCAAGTACCTGGCCGATCTCTCGGAAATCGCCGACCAAAAGCAATGCGTCTTGATCACGGATGATCGGGCAACGAGAATGACTCGCCTGGCCGAAAGACGTGACGCTTATCCACCGTCCGCAGCCACATGCGTGGGGTCTGACACACTTCTGAGACTTTTCTGCAAAGGTTCGGCAGAACTCATGGAGCCGGCGGAGTACATTGCCCATTACCGTCTACTGATTAACAGGAGCTATCGTCATTTGCCCCTGGATGCGGACGTAGTGATGGAAGATCTTCCCAATGGATCGGGTGCGATTGAAATACGCCCGGACTCGTCGATCCGGTACTTTTCCCAATCCATTGCCGAATACCTGGCTGTGATCGCGCACGAGAAGCGCTTGGTTCCGGGCATCATGCAGCGAGTGGTATCAGAGTACGGCCGGGAATTTGCCGAGATCCTTCGCAGGGCGTTTAGGGCGGGCACACCGATCCCCGGGATCGCCGAAGTAGTGAAACTGCTGGAATGCAGCTTTATATCCGACCGGTTCAGAGACCGGTTCCCTGAGTCTTTTCCCATGGTTCTGAGCGATATTCTGATGGGTAGAGATGCGGCGGACAAACCTGGGGACGAGATCGACAATAAGAAATTCCTCGAATGGTTGGAGCTGGTCTTAGAGGCGGCCGGCGTGGATCGGGACCAAGTCCCAAAGGCATGGAAGTCGTATGTGCTTCGTCTCGTCACGTTCGAAGACACCGAAGCGCACCCCGAAGAAGCACAGCCTGAAAAGAACAATGTAATTCGTTACGTTCTCAGCGTGCTTCCGGCGCACACCAGGGAGGCGGTCCTGGATCCGTATCTGCGTAGACTCCTGGAAGAGAAGCTTAGTATGAAGATGGTGCGAGGATGGAAATTCATGTCGGGCCGGCCTGACGACGCCGAAGTGAAGGTCGCCGAGGTATCGGAGGGTCGAGTCGAGGCTGCGATGCGGAACCTAATACCGCGAATACTGGCAAGCCGTGAAGGCTCATACTCATCGCAAGGCTTGAAGGTGCTGAAGCTTGAGCAACCGGCCGACAGTTTCTTACTTCATATTGGCGTAGAACCGGAACACGCAGACACGGATGAGGGGATGTGGCCGATCCATAAAAGAGTATTGCCCGTCTTGCCCCTATTCAAGCATCCGGATCCGGCCCTAAGGTCTAAGGCGTGGGAAATTGGTCGGGCAAAGCTGATGAAATTCAACTATGACACCGGTGATTGGGAGCGTGTCCGAAGGGACCTTATTGCAGAAGACCCCGCTCGTTGGTTACCAGCCGGAGTCTCTTGCGAAGATGACCTTTTGTCGGACACTCGTACAGCGGTGGACATACTGGGAGACGCGTTCCAAGGCGGACCGACAGTGTTCTTTGCTCATTTGGATATGCTGCAAATGCGACACGTTTGCCGCTGGTACCCCTTCGATTCGCTCAAGTGGAAAGACGAAGAAACCCTGCGTCAGTGGGCGCGGACGGTAGCCCCAAGATTCCTGACCGCGGATTTAAACAAGTGGCAAGAACCCCGCAGATGGGCGTTTCATTCCCCATTCCCGGATGCGGGGGTTTTTCGGACGCGTTTTGTGGACGACATGGCGCACCACTTCAGAGGGAGAGTGCTGGGGGATGCCGTTGAGCAAATCCATCTGCTCCTCGATGAAGCGATTGAAAATCCTTCTCCTTTTTATAAGATGAACATAGTGCTTACGGTTATCGATGCCATACCAAGGCTTGTTTCCGTCTTGGCCGGAAAAATAGAACCGGGTGACTTCTGGACGAGTCGCAGCGCTTCGTCCGGGCCTATCCACAGTCGCATAGAAGCGCTTGTCAAGGCGGTGCTGACTCCTATACGAAGCCCTGTTGAGTCGGAAGACAGGACTGAATTGGAGATCACGGCGTTCGCGATGACCTTGGCGTACGCCTTATCATCCCTTTGGCAGACGGACAATGAACTCGCCGACGTCACCCGGAGAAGATACCTGGCCACTCTCGTGGGCGGTCTTTTGGCATCGGAACTGAAGGAGCGTTACAGGGATTTTCAGACGGACGCGTGGAAGTCGGCCCGAGCAACTCTCTATGAATCGGGGACGGCACGAACATGGACACTACCAGATCGGGCCCGTGGGTATTACAGGCCGTGTTTTCTGGGCATTCTGGATTATCCTGCCTGTTTCGCGGCTCGAGGTTTGAAGGCCCATGTGAATGCCGTAAGGGCATATGTCATGAGCGACGGTCTCAGAAGAACCTTCCTTGATACGGCGGAGTCACATGCACTGTTCCACGCAATCTGCTACGGTGGGAGCCAAGATCACACTTCGTGGCTGGATGATGAAATGGAAACCGGTCATGACGCAGACATCGCCGACTTCTTGCTTGACGCGGCAGGCTCCTCGTTACCTTACTGGTCCAGGAAGGACCGCAGCAGGCTTGACCAACTAAGGTCCCCCGTCAACTCCCGTGAACTGATAGAAGGCTATTTCAAGATGATGATGGAGGGAGCTGACCGGTTAATAGTTCCTGCCTGCATGGTGCTCACCAAAGCTGTCTATTTGGGGTTCGTAGCCGGTGGCACCGACTGGAAAGACTGGCTGGCCAAATGTCTGGATGATGACGTTGCGGCCCGCTTGGTCGGGTTTGACGATGCCTACCGTGGCATGATGGTGTGCTTCGGCGGGACCATGCTTGCTCAGGACGCGGACAAAACCGTTTCAACGAAGGTGACCTCTTTCCTGCTCCGAAGCCCACGAAGCTTCCCTAGTCCCGGCCAACTTCAAATCCATGGTGAAGTTGCAAACATGCTGCTCAAGCACGACTGGTACGATGACAAACTGGAGCCATGGTTGATGGCCGTGGCGGATGAACCGTCGATTCCTTTCGGAGCGCGACGGAAAATATTGGACGCCATCACGGAGGACTTCGACAATATGCCCGAAGGGTTACGCATACGGCTCCATGGGGTGTTCCAGCGTATAGCGGATCTGCCGGAATGGCGCTTGGCTCCGGAATTAGCTCAATTCAGGAGAGTCGATAGATGAATGAAGTAGCCGAGAATTCGGAAGATAAAGCCACGAAGCGACTAATCACGATACACTCCCAGAAGGGCGGCGTAGGAAAAACCCTGATAGCCCTCTATTTGGCTCGAAAATTCGCTCAACAGGAGGAAGGTGTTTTGGGATTGCGTACGGTACTTGTGGACGCGGACCTTACCGGAACGAGTCTTGCTGAGGCAGTGCCTTTGTGCGCACCGAAACCTGATGGAGCAGAGTTTTTCAATTTGGAGGCTACACATGACGAACTGCGTAAGATCTCGGAAGTGCAGCACCCCTCAAGACCGTGGCCTAACCCCGAGACCAACCGTATCAAATTCCTGAACGACATCCTCTTCAGCGACCCCATCCGATACAACAAGTTTATGGAGAAGGACGAAAAGAAACAGCACCCTAATTTCCGAAAACGGCATATGCTTTGGAAGGTGGACGAACGCGCCGGGGCGGACGATGACACGGCGTTGGAACTGGATCGGTTGCGGGTCATTCCGAGTTCCGGGCTGCCGCGGCATGTTGCCAGATGCGTGCCATATATTTACAAAGAAACGGCCACCGCCTTCTTGCGGAGACGGCTGGTGGAAGTCGTCTTATCGCTATTCAACGAAAAATGGGACGGGACGGATCCGTTTGATGTTATTGTCATCGATACGCCTCCCGTATTACATGGCGTTTCTCGCGCGGTCCTTGAGCTTCACGATGCCGTGGCAACAGAGAAAAACAGCTTCCAGGACCGGGGGAAGTCCTTTCCTCACCTCACACACAGTGCCCTTCTCATGAGCAGTGCCGACCGCCAGCATGTTGTAGCCACTGTGAGAGCATTGGACGACCTACTGTTTCACCGAGAAGAAGCAGCCCCCGGATCGAGGAAAGGCAATCCGATGCAGGAGGGTACCCCCGCTGATTTGAGACTTTTGCTGGTGATTAACAGAATACCCGAAAACAAGGAGGTTTCACTGCCTGAATACGTAGTACCCGCGGGGACATCTTCTACGGTTACCCTGAAAGACAGCGCCCTAGCTCGGCAACACTACGCTTGCGTTTACGAATCCTTATACTCTCCGCGGTGTGCAGCATTGAGGCGGCCGCATGAAGCTAAGGAGAATTCCGCGTTTCATTCGCTGCCGCCTTTTTTCGCCGAACCCGAAAGGACTTTTACCGTTCCGTTAAGTAGTGATCTTGCCGGCATATATGCTGACGACCTCGGAATGAAAAAATACCTGTATAGTCAAGAAATAGAAGATTTGAAAGATTTGTGCGAGGTTATGACTCATGAGTAAGGGCCGGCGGGATGCCGAGCCGTTGAGCGATACTTGGGTGTACGACCGGCTCGCCGAGCTGCTGCTGAAGCCTAAGTTGTTCGACTTGACCGACTGGTGCGGCGATCAGATTGGGCTGCGTTGGCAATCGATGCCGGAACGATACTGGGTGGAGGCCCCGCGGAAGGATGAATGGTTCAAGCTGCTGGGCAAAGTTCCCCCACGGTTCCGGCGCGAACTGGAATTCATGAACACGTTCATGCTGGAAGCCGCCTCTCACATCGTTCCTAACCTTGATACCATATTGGCGAACCACGCTTACTTTGAATGGCTCCTTTACCATAACCTGGACCATGAAGGGTACCGTGAGCATACGGTCCATCCCGTCAAGGTGGCGGTCGTAGCCCAATGGCTGCTTGACGCATCCGGGCGCATGCAACAGGTTAAGCGATACCTTCACGAAGCACTGCACGTAAAGCAATGTGTAGGCCAAATGAATCTGCCTGCGGATTTCTTCACTGCGGATGACGACGGCGAGAGGGTCATTCGATCCGCCTTGTGGATCGCCGGTCTCTTCCACGACCTTGGTTATGGTCACGCCTTCTTCTGTCAAATGGAGAGACGAGTAGCCGACACCTACCGCTTCTATTCCGGTGACGCCTGCGGCAGCAGTATAGCAGGAATCAGCCCATATTTGCTGGAGCGGAGCCTCCTTCCCTATCATCTCCTCGCTCCCGACGAATGGGGAGAGTTCACGAAATCGGGGCGTATCGGCGGGGGCAGCTCAAACTCACTCAAACCTTCGTGGCAAGTCCGACTCTATGAGAGCTTGGCAAGTAACCACAGCATGGCCGGGGCCCTGAACCTGGTGGCGCTTCTACAGGAGGTCATTGAGTACTGGCCGAATATTGACCCAAGGTTGGTGTTGACGTTCGAACTGGCCGTTGAAGCCATCTTTTTGCACGATTTGACCAAAGAGGAGACCAAAGCGGTGACCAAAGAGGGGAAATGCTCTAGTCCGGCAAGGGGCTTGGATGCCTGCAATCAAAAAGCTCTCTCACCGTTGATCGGCTTCAGTGAAACACCATTGGCGGTTATTCTCATCCTTGCAGATGAGATACAGGATTGGGGGCGGCCGAGACTCGAATACTATGATGGTGACGATCCTGAAGAGATCATTGTCAAGTACAAATCAAAAAATGGAATAGAATGCGGGTGGAAAGAATCAAGCGGTGGGGATCAAGCTAGAACGCTCCTGCTCCCGTCGGAACTCGTGGACAAGCTGCGAAGCCTTTGCTGGGGGACGGACGGTTATCGGCCGGTCCCTTTCAATGAGTTCATTAACGTCCAGAAGCTTTCTGCCGGGCCCGTTTCTTGAATCGAGGAGGATAGGGCTGTTCTGGGGTTCCGAGTGGTCTTTTTGCCATAGGCAGGCAAGTGCCCCACAGTCGACCGGGTGACCGACGGGACACTTTTCTTGGCAACGCCCATAACCCTGCCATAATATTACACACCGATATATAGTCGCCACGTATTTTCTTGTCGCGCATTTCGGCTACCGTTTTCCTGATCATCGTCTCACCCCACCCCCGGGCAACGCCTTGGTTTCGCTCAACGTTCGCCTCCGGGGTGCGTCCTGCATCACGGCAGAAGCCCCACGACGTGCCGGTCGATCTCCACGCGGTTCAATACAACTGAGCCTGCCTTACATCCATCAAGTAATATTGACCTGCATCGCCCCCGGGTGCTACCTTGCCCCCACCTTCGGCGCAGCCGAGATTTAGGCCGCACCTGCGAATAACGACATCCGCGAGGAGTTCAGTAATGAGAATGTCCAGGCTATTGGTTCCAACTTTGAAGGAAGACCCTTCCGACGCGGAAGTCGTCAGTCATAGGCTCATGCTGCGGGCCGGCATGATCAGGAAGCTCACCAGCGGCATCTACTCCTATTTGCCCCTGGGGTACCGGTCCCTGCGAAAAGTGGAACAGATCGTGCGCGAGGAAATGGACGCGGCCGGGGCACAGGAGGTCTTTCTGCCGACGGTGCAACCCGCGGAACTATGGATCGAGTCGGGTCGCTGGGAACAATACGGCGCGGAGCTGCTTCGGTTCACGGACAGACACGGCAGGGATTGCTGCCTCGGGCCCACCCACGAGGAAGTCATCACCGATCTGGTCCGGCGAGACGTGCGGTCGTACAGACACTTGCCCCTCAACCTGTACCAGATTCAGACGAAATTTCGAGATGAAATCAGGCCGCGGTTCGGTCTCATGCGCGGACGCGAATTCATAATGAAGGACGGGTACTCCTTCGATGCGGATGAAGAAGGGGCCGAAAACGCTTATCGGCAGATGTGGGACGCGTATCGCCGGATATTCCTCCGGTGCGGTCTGGAATTCAGGGCCGTGGAGGCCGATTCAGGCCCAATCGGCGGCAGTTTCTCACACGAATTCATGGTGTTGGCCGACACGGGCGAAGACACCATCGTGTCCTGCAATACCTGCGATTACGCGGCGAACATGGAAAAGGCCCAAGTCGGACAATCCGAGCACAAGATCGAGGGAGGGGATTCGCCGGCGGTATCCAAAGTTCACACGCCCGGTATGAGCACCATCGAACAGGTCGCGGGCTTCCTCAAGGTGCAGCCTCAAGACCTGATCAAGACCTTGATCCTAAAGACGGATAACGGCCCTGTCGCTGTGCTGGTCCGAGGCGACCACGAGCTGAACGAAATAAAGGTGAAGAACTTTCTGGGGGGGGTGGAAGTAGAGCTCGCGGATGAGCGTACCATCGAAGAAGTCACCGGCGGGGCCCTCGGATTCTCGGGGCCGGTGGGGCTGGACAAAGCGAAAATCCTGGCGGACGATGCCGTCCGCGGCCTTTGGTCGGCCGTTACGGGCGCCAACGAACGGGACCACCACTTTATCAACGTAAATCCGGAACGCGATTTCCGCGTGAATCATTACGGAGACTTCCGTAGGGCCGTGGAAGGTGACCTCTGTCGGCGCTGCGAAGGTCGATTGACTCTGACGAAAGGGATCGAGGTGGGTCACGTGTTCAAGCTCGGCATAAAGTATTCCAAGGCCATGAACGCAAGGTTCCTCGATGCTGAAGGAAACGAGCAATACATGGTCATGGGCTGCTACGGGATAGGGGTAAGCCGAACCGTGGCCGCGGCCATCGAACAGAACCACGACGATGATGGGATCATTTTCCCGCCCCCCGTGGCGCCGTTCACCGTGCTGGTTACTCCGGTGGGCGCCAAGAACGCGGCGATAGATGACGCGGCGGAAAAAATCTACAATAGTCTTTGGAAAGCCGGGATCGATACTCTAATCGACGACAGGGACGAACGACCGGGCGTAAAATTTAAGGATGGCGACTTGATAGGGATACCGTTCCGTGTAACCATCGGAAAAAAGGCCCTGGACCAGGGAAAAGCGGAGCTTCGCAACAGAAAGACCAAGGAGATGGAACTGGTTCCCATCGACGAAGTTGTGGATGCGGTCAAGCGGGGTATTGCGACATGGGCTGAAAAAGCGGCGGATTAAGCCCAAGGCCGTTGACTCGGGGAATCGAGCTTAGGCAGGGCAAAGGCCCGCGTGCGGAAATGGGGCGGGCTTCCGGTCCGCCCCGAACCGGCATCGGCCGTTCCTACCGCCCGTAGTGGCCTCCGTAGTATCCTGCATAGGGATTACCGGTGAAGCCGCCCGGATAGTGATTCGGGGGATAGCCCGTGTATATCGGCGCT
>JAZDOF010000246.1:0-5084 GCA_043799015.1 Pseudomonadota bacterium
AGTTACTGCAAGGACTACGAAGCCCAGTAGGGACCTGCCATCGTCGGGCAGGCGTCTGCGGGCCAGGTTCGCGAACGCCGTGTAGCAGGCCGCCATAGCCGCCGCCAGGAATCCGAGAGTGAACGAATATTCCCGTGACAGCATTACGTAGGCGAACCCGAAGCCTACTAAGGCATTAGCCGTTTCGATGACGAACGACTCCACGGAGAGGGGTTCACGGCGTCGGAAATGGTACAGCAAGGGCACCAGCAGGAAGGTGACGAAAAAGACCGATGCCCAAACCAGGGTGATCACCAACGCGGGACTTGAGTAGTAGCGCGCGAACCAGGCCCCGAACAGCAGCCATGTCCCTGTGAAAGCCAATAACTGGAGGGACCTCCAGTTCCTAAAAAGGCCTACGGCAAGGACTCCCAAGTCCAAGAGCGTGATGTAGGCACATAGGGCATCTCTGGCATCCTGCCCCGTGGAGAGGAGCACGGGGGTGAGAAAACCGCCGAGTACGGCGAGAAGACTCAGCCCGACGGCATCGTTAAGGACCGCCAGAGCGACACCCGCCGCGGTAATGATTACCATGGCGCCGAAGGCCGCTGGTTGGGGAATCAGGTGGTAGAAGGAGTAGGCCGCAAATAGGGATACATACAGAATGGCGGTTCCGCCGCCCATGAGACCTTGTCCAAGGGCCGTCATTCCTTTCCTGACCAGGCGATCGCCCCAAAAAGACATGCCGATTCCGGCCATAATGCCCATCGTCACTCTTCCGGTCGGTCCTATCCATTCATTATCGAACGCGTACTTGAGAAAGAATGCCGCCCCAAAGAACAGAACAGGCACCCCCGCCCAGGTCAACCAGCGCTTACCGGCCTTCTCTTCCAGTTCCCGCCACCATTCGGCACCCCCTTGCACCGGGGGCGAGTGAGGGGCCGGGCCGAGCTTGGTCGTCGCGTCCGTTACGGACTCGGCGGGCCGTCCGCCATCCCGGCCTGATCCGTCTTGAGAAAAGATCGGGAGTGACCTGGGCTCGGAAATCACAGGCGCGTCCACCTTTCCGGCGAAGCCTTCAGCCTCTTTGGTTGACAAGGGCTCCACACCGGCTTCGGTTCTTTCGGTTGGACCGCCCTCCGGGGTCGCCGGCGTTGCCTGTGTCGGCGAAACCTCATATGCGTCCAGGCGTCGGCGCAGTCCATCCATTTCCCTGAGTGAATTCGCTTTGAATTCATCAAGTTCCCGGCGAAGCGCATTGAGCCTCGTGAGTGCCGAGAAGCCGACCAGGGCTCCAATAGCGACGAGCACAACAAATACCAGTTGAAACATTATGTTGGTCAAGAGAAACATCAGGCCGATCCCCCTTTGGAAAGAGCGATCCGAAAAACCCGGCTTGGAACCGAGTAGAGCGTTACGTAAATAGGTCTATATCGTTCACCACGACGGATGAAGAATGAACCACGAAGTCACAAAGTCACGAAGTCACAAAGTCACAAAGGCACAAAGGCACAAAGGAATCAAAGGATAATAATCTTCAGGTACCTCCGACCCAAGCCGGCACCTTGATTGGCGGGTGTAAATGCCTTGTGAACCAAGAGGCTTTTATGGATCATTTCAACCTGTTCTTCGTGTCTTGGTGACCTTGTGGTTCTATCTTCCGGATTCGAAGAGCCGTCCCCCTGAACGGTTACGCCTTCGAAGGGCCGGGCGGCCGTTGGGGCCTCCTTTGCCGCCGTATCTTGAATATGCGAACAAGATACGTTCATTATAGCGTCGAAAAAGAGATATGCCATAAGAAAACCGTTTCCCGACGTGGTCCGCAAGGATTCCGGCACCATCGGAGGTTCGCAACGGAAAAGAAGGAACCGGAAAATGGACATCATTCTCGGCAACGGCTATACTGCGCAGGAATCGACCCGTCGGCCGATTCTTGAGAGGCCCGACAAAGGGCCGATATGCACCACTTTGTGGGGAAATGCCGGAATAGCCTTATGCTGATCAACGAATTCCTGGAAGATGTGCAACGCGGCTTGACCGACGGTGAATTAAGGCATAAGTACAAGCTGCCCCGGGAGGGTTTGCGCAGTATAGCCAAGCGATTGCTCAGATCCAGGAAACGGGACCCCTCCATCGATGTGAACACACGCGACGAATCCTATCCGGGCATGGTTGTGCCGGCCCGGCGTTCCCCGCGTTTCAGCTCACTGTACTGGATACCGGTATACGACGAAGCACAACGGGAGGTCGGCACGCTCCTGGACATACACGACAAAGGTTTTGGAGTGGAAGGAATCGAAACCGCGGTCGGTGAAGTAAGACAGCTCCTCATTGGGACCAATCTCACCCAAAATGTGGAACCATTTCGCCTGGAGGCCAAGTGCCGCTGGGTCCGAATCGACGACCAGACCCAGGAGGTATTTGCCGGCTTCGAGATTGTGGACGCCGCACCGAACGACCGGATTGAGCTGTCGAAGCTGGTTGAATTGCTCAAGTTCAAAGAGTGATGATACCGCTTCGCTTTCCAACGGATGAGAAGTAAAGGCCGGGAGCCTCTTAGATAAGCCATGCGCGTCCTGTTGATAAACGCCAATCGTCGTCATGACCTGTTTGCGGCACCTCCGGTGGGCATATGCTATGTGGCGACCGCCGCCGAAAGCGCGGGCCACGATGTCCAAGTATATGACCTTTGTTTTGAAACGAATGCAGATGCCGCGCTATCCCGAGCCGTGTCCGCCTGTCAACCCGAAGTCGTGGGGATATCAATCCGCAACGTCGATAACGTGAACATGCTGTATCCGGTATCGTACCTCCCGGAAGCGAAGGAGGTCGTCGGCCGGATCAGGGCCCTTACCGGAGTACCTTTGGTATTGGGAGGGTCGGGGGCGAGCCTGATGCCTGAGCATGTGCTGCGCTTCCTAGACGCCGACTATATCGTCGCGGGCGATGGAGAGGCATCCTTTATCAACCTTCTCGCAGCGTTTGAAGGAGGCGACGAAGCTAACGACGTGCCCGGAGTCGGATTTGTTCGAGACGGCACATTCAGATTCACGCGGCCCCAAGTGCCCGACCATTCGCCCTGGAGCCCGAATCTAGGTAGATGGATCGACATGGTCCCTTACCAAAGAGTCGGCGGCAGCTACTGCGTACAAACCAAGAGGGGGTGCAGGCACTCTTGTATCTATTGCACGTACAATCAGCTAATAGAGGGCCGGGGAATTCGACTAAGGCCTCCCAAGGAGGTCGTTGACGAAATTGAGGATGCTCTATTCAGATACGCGCCGGAAACCTTCGAGTTCGTTGATTCCGTGTTTAATGACCCGTTGGACCACTGTGCCGAGGTCCTGGAGGAGATCGCCGCGCGCCCCTGGAAGGCCCGGTTCACCGCCATGGGTGTAAGCCCCAAAGGATTGGATCGCGGTTTCCTCAGGCTGATGCGGAGAGCGGGGTTCACCTACTTCTGGATGAGCCCGGAATCAGCCTCGTCCGTCATGTTGGAAGCCTATAGGAAGGGATTCGGCGTTGATGCCCTGCACTCGGCCGCAGAAGCGATTAAAACCACCAATTTTTCGGTCCTTTGGAGTTTTCTGATCGGCGGTCCCGGGGAAACGAACAACACGGTGAAAGAAACGTTCGATTTTGTCCTCAAATACATGTCGGACTCGTCCGGTCCTTCCTTCAACATGGCGAGTTACTTCGTGGGCGTACGAGTATATCCCGATACCGTCCTTTGGCGGCGTGCCGAGGAAGAAAGGTTCGTGACAAGCGCCGACAACCCGCTGCAACAGCTCTGGTACCTATCCGAGCAACTGGACTTGACGCTGTTGGCCAAACAGATGAGCGACGCGTCCGTCGCATGCCCCAACATGATGTCCGGGTTTGACGAAAGATACCTCTACTTGTCGCGTCTGCTTGCGACCGCGGCCAAGGTATTCAGGACCCCTAAACCGTATTGGCGCGTCATCTGCCGCATCAATGATCTGATCATCAAGAGCGGCCTTCACTTCCTCTTTAAGCCGCCCGACATCGTCCCGTCATTGCAGGAACAGTTGCGGCGGCAGGGGTACTCGGGGCCGCTGCTCGGCTGAGCCGGAATGGATGAAGACGTGCCGTCCATTAGCGATCCGTTTCCCAAATACCGTGACGTGTTTCGAAGAACCCCGGCAGACAGGAAGGGGCGGCCCAAACGGTAGCCGTTGATCCTGAAGACCGTCTCAAACCCTGCCACAAGAGGCTGGTCGCAGCACGATGAGCCCTAGCGACACCGGCGGTCTCCCTTCTTCCCACGCCGGACGGCCGTTCCCATGCATTGCCGGACCTCCATCGCGTCGATACTCCGTCACTTTTGTTCCGCGGCCGGGTCCCACGTCTTGACCACACTGTACTTGCCGTCCTTGACACCGACGATTGCTACGGGCTTCACTGCAACGCGGGACGGTCTCGAAAAGGATATCTTTCCGGTAACTCCCTTGAACCCCACCGTCTCGGCAAGGGCCTTCGTCAGAGCGGCCCCCTCGGTTCCTCCGGCCCGCCGCACTGCCGACGCGATCATCTGAACCGTATCGTACCCCAACGCAGCGAAGGCGTTGTCCGGCACCGTTCCGTACTCGCTTTTGTAAAGCTGAATGAATTCGATTACTTCAGGCCTAGTATCGCCGCGAAACGCGTGCGTGGTGAAATAGACGCCATCCGCCGACGTTGCGCCGCCGAGAGTGGATACTAGGTCCGAATCGAAGCTGTCTCCTCCGATTACGGGTATGTTTACGCCCGCAGCCCTCAGGGGTTTGACCGCGGCTGCGATGTCCTCCGGGACCGCTGCGAGAAACAGTGCCTGTACGGCCGGCAGCGCGTCCTTGATTCGCTGAACCGACGGAGCGAAATCGTTGCGGGAGTCCTTGAAGTAATCCTCTATTACGATGCGCGCACCCATTTCTTCCATTCGACGCTTGAATAATTTCGACAGCACGCGAGTGTAATCGGTGGAATTGTTGGCCCATATAGCCACGTTTCCGGCACGTAGATCCTTGAAGGTGAAATCCGCAGCAGCAGCGGCTTGGTCGTCGTCGCCGAACGCGGTCATGAAGACCCTTAACCCCAGGCGCTCG
>JAZDOF010000252.1:0-2535 GCA_043799015.1 Pseudomonadota bacterium
ATCACAAAGGTTGCGTCCGGAAGGAAGTCGATAATCTCGGCCAACCGGCGTTTGTCTTCAAGGAGTGTTCTTTCCGCCGCGCGTTCGGTGGTTTTGTCGCTGAATACAAGGACAACGCCGGAAACGGCGCCGGTGTCATCGAGAATGGGGGCGCCGGTGTCCGAAATGGGGCGCTCCGTCCCGTCCTTGGCCACGAGCAAGGTATGATTGGCCAGGCCCACTACGAGACCTTCGCGAATGACGCGACGCACCGGGTTCTCCACCGGGCCGCGTGTTGCTTCTTCGATTATGTGGAATACGTCCTCCAGCGGCTTGCCGTGTGATTCCTCCAACGAGTAACCCGTAAGCGCTTGAGCCGGTGAATTCATGAGGGTTACCCTTCCGTTCGCGTCGGTGGTGATTACTCCCTCCCCAATGCTCATGAGGGTAATACGGTAGCGTTCCTCGGCTTCCCGCCTTGCGGTCTCCTTCTCGAACAGCATCCGATAGTGGGTCTTGGCGTTGCGCTGCCACACCATACCCACGGCCACGGACAACAAGATGGCGATGGATATGACAAGGGCCGCGATAGTGACTGAGCGAAAACGCTGCGCTGCGAACACCTCCGAAAGGTCCACCTTGGCAACCATGAACCATTGTGTGCCGGGAACGGCTCCTATGGCCGCCAGGACTTCGACTCCGCGATAGTCCCGGCCTTGGAAAACCCCCTCGGTTCCCAACACGGCCATTACCGCAGGTACTTCCCTCCGGTCGATGGGGATGCGCAACTCCAACGCCGTGTCCTTCCTGTGACGTAATTCGTTGAGAAAGACGACTTCATCTCCTTCTCGGCGCACGAGAAGGGTCTCGGCACTCCGACTCGGGGTCGGCCAAAGTTCGACCAGGGGATAGAGGTGCTCTCGAGCATCGACTGAAAGGAAGATGCCTGCCAAAGGAACGGGAGGCTCTTTTCCGCGGATAAACATGGGCGCGATCACGTCCATATGCGGAGGGCCCTTGGAGGGCGGGCGGTGCAAATCAATAAATACCGGTTGTTGCTCTCGGAAGGCCTGCGCGAGCGAGCGCACGGCCGTGGATGGGAGCGGGCCCGTATTGCCGCTCAGGCTCAGGAGCACCTTCCCGCCGGTGTCCACCAGGAATGCGTCGCTGTAGCGGTAATGCTTCTGCATTGAACGGAGCAGGGAGAGGATACGATCTTCGGCTTCCGGCTGCGGATCGTCCTGCCGGCGAACCACCGCTTCAATTAGAAAAGGATTCTCGGCGACAAAGGCGGCATCCCCCCGTCGTTCGGCCATCCAGCGGGATATAAGGTCCATCTTTAGCCGCGCGACCGCTTGCAGAGCGGCTTCCGTATCTTGTCGCTGTTCTCGTTCTTGCTCATGATAGAACCATGCGCCCCCGCCGAGAACCACGAGGAGGCCCACGACCGCCGCGACGGTCAGCCAAAGCGGAAAGGTTTTCGTTTCAGGCTGACTCACATAGCCGAGTTTGTGGTCGGCGGTCCGAAAGTCCGCTGGGTTTGCTCCGGATTCGCTAACGCTCATGGTTGAATGCCTCGCCGGCTTGTTCTAAGCCCCACCGGTCCCTCACCGCTGCCGGTCGCTCATGTGGCGACGTGCCGGCCTCGACGATGCCGGCAGAATCCCCGGTATCATGAAACGTGATCACATTGATTCGTGGTCCTTCTCCCCGCAATCTCCTTCAAGAGATCTATGCCGGGCCTTTCAATGGAAAAATCGGGTGGTTCCTCCCAGGGAAGTACTGCGTATCCGTCAACCCCCGATAGTGCGCAGGAGCAAAGGGCGGCCTCCCCGCAAAGATCATCGACGGCCGCGTGGCGTATTCTTCCTGCTTCCATGTAGAGCCGGCCACGGGCCTTCTTCGATGTTACCACTTCCACCACCGCCTTGCTACCCGCAAGTATTCCGATTAGAAGGCATTCGAGAAGATCCATGTCTCCCAAGGCCACTCCCGAATGCCCTTGATCGCCCATGGAAAGTAGCTCCGTAATCTCATCCGTAAGGTCTTCCTGGTCCACCGGCTTGTCCAGGATTCGCAGAGCGCCCTTTTCAACGCCGAGGGATCTGACCGCGACCGAGCCGTACCCGGTGAGCAGTATGGCCTTCATGCCCGGTTTGTGCCGCCTGGCCCAGTCCAGCAAACCGAAGCCGTCCAATTTCGGCATGAGAAGATCGGTAATAAGGAGATCGAAGTCCCGTTTCTTGAGCATTTCGACGGCTTCGGCTCCGTCCAGGCAGGTTATCACGGAGAACCCGCTCCGGAGCAGATGCCTGCCAAGGCCCCACAGCAAATCCGGTTCGTCGTCGGCAAAGAGAATGGTAGATTTGGATGGTGGCTTGGCCATGATTTATCGGATGTCTTCCTCGTCTTAGTAATTCAACCGTTTAGCCCCCATATTCGGTACGGTGAACGAGCAATAATTCGTAAGCGTTCAATTATGGTTCCCGTAAATGCATCCCTTGGATCATCGAGGTACGGACCGGAAGAGAGTGTCTCAAAACCCGAAGCGTTCCG
>JAZDOF010000261.1:0-3619 GCA_043799015.1 Pseudomonadota bacterium
TTACATAGCGAAGACGCACTCCCCGATCATATGCCCCTGGGTGGTGGAGCCACCGAAACGCTTAATCTTGACGACTTGTTTCCAAAGGATATCACCGAGACGGGAAGTTTTGATCTTGGGGCGGGGATCTGGGCCGGCACCTTCGGCAAGGTTATTCAGGCAACACCGATTCCGGTTTTGTTGATCGACCAAGACCTCAATGTCGTGGTTGCAAACCAGGCTTGGAGAAAGGTGTCGGCCGGTTATGAGAGCATGCAGGGCAAACCCTTCGCCCGGCTCACGCCGAACCCATCCGAGGCCCTGGAAGGCGAAACCGTCATAAGGAACGTTTTTTCAACGAGAAGGACGGCAACGTGTGAGGTGTTGCTCGAGCTGGACGGCAACCGGATCTGGGGCCGCTTGACCTTTAGACCGATCAAAATCAAAGAACAAAGGTTCTTACTGGTCCTAATCGAAGACCTGACCTTGGAAAAGAAGCAACTTCTTCAGGACAAGAAGCATAAGGAAGAACTCGAGAAACGCGTTCAAGAACGGACTGAAGAGTTGAGAAGTATAAACGAGAAGCTGCTTTTAGAGATCGCCTATCGAACGCGTTCGGAACAGGCCCTGCGGGAGAGCGAGGAACGTTACCGCCTCTTGGTGGAGAATATCGAAGATCTCATCTGCACCCACGATCTGCACGGCACCGTACTGTTCGCCAACGCGGCGTCGGCGCGGCTATTGGGGTACGACCCCGGCGAGCTTGTGGGGTCCAATATGCGGTCTTATGTGGCCCCCGAGATGGAGGAACGTTTCGACGCCTATCTTGACGACATAGGGCGTGAGGGCCGTGCCGCCGGTTTGATGCTCGTGCGCACCGCGGGCGGTGAGAAGCGCTTTTGGGAATACCGCAACACCTTGATCCGGACGGAGGGGGCAGATCCTGTGGTCCTAGGCGTTGCCCGCGACGTGACTGCCTCTAAGCGAGCGGAACTGGCCCTGCAGGAAAATGAGCGACGGTTTCGAGCGCTATTCGAACAGGCCGCGGCAGGGGTCGCGCAAATCAAGACTGAAACTGGGCGGTTCGTTCTTATTAATCGACGATACGCCGACATCTTGGGTTACACGCCCGAGGAAATGCAAGCCTTTACTTTTCACGAAATTATTCACCCGGACGATCTCGAAGCCGTTCTGATCAATATGACGAAACTGAAACAAGGCGCGATTCGAGAGTTCTCCGCCGAAATACGTCATTTTCACAGGAACGGTTCGGTCGTGTGGGTCAATCTCGCCGTCTCTCCCATGTGGCCTCCGGGGTCGCGTCCGGATTTCCACATTGCCGTTGTGGAAGACATCACCGAACGCAAGCTCGTGGAAACGATGTTGCGTGACGCGGAGAAAAAATACCGACGCCTGTTCGAGAAGGCGCCCCTCATGTACGTCATCACAAGGAATCAGTACGGCGAGCCCTTCATCCATGACTGCAACGATTTCTTTCTCAAGGCCGTAGGATACTCCCGAGACCAGGTAGTTGGCCGCCCCTTTAAGGATTTCTATTCACCGGAGTCCGTGGACGCCCTCTTACGGGGCGGCGGATATGCAAGGGCACTGGCGGGGGAATTCTTCATAGGTGAAAGGGAACTGACAACGCGGGAAGGAAGACTCATACCGACCCTATTGTATACGGCGACCGAAACGGACTCGCTCGGACGTGTGATAGGCACACGGGCCATGTTTGTGGACATCACCGAGCGAAAGAAGATGGAACAGGCCCTGCGAGAGAGCGAAGAACGCTTCAGGGCCGTCTTTGACAGCCGCCATGCGGTGATGCTGATTATTGACCCCGAGACCGGCAAAATCGAGGACGCCAGTCCGGGGGCCTGCGCTTTTTACGGTTGCGACAGGGAGACGATGAGGGTGAAAAAGGTATCGGAAATCAACATATTATCCCCAGAGCAAATATACGAAAGAATGCAATCGGCCAAGTCGGAACAACACAGATACTTTGATTTCCAACATCGATTGGCCCATGGAGAAATTCGAGATGTTGAAGTGTGTACGGGTCCCATCGCCGTTGGCGGAAGGTCGCTCCTCTTTTCCATAGTTAATGACGTTACCGATAGGAAGCGGGCCGAGGCCGCTCTCTCCCGGAGTGAAGCCAAGTACCGGGCCCTGTTCGATGAATCCAAAGACGGAGTGTATTCCGTGCTGAGAGATGGAGAAATAACCGATGCCAACCCGTCTCTTCTGGAAACGTTCGGCTTTACGAGAGAAGAGATCATCGGCAAGGACATTCACGAATTGTATGTTGATCCCCGCGACCGAAGGAAGTTCCAGGAGGAGATAGAAAAGAAGGGCTTCGTCAAGGACTATGAAGTTGCCTTTCGGAGGATGGACGGGACGCCGATTCCCTGCATGCTCACATCATCCGTTCAGTACGGGGATGACGGACTTATTATCGGGTACCGCGGCATAATGCGAGACCTGACAATCCGCAAGCGACTTCAGGCGCAACTTATCCAAGCCCAGAAGATGGAGGCCGTAGGGACGCTCGCCGGAGGAGTTGCTCATGATTTCAACAACATCTTGCAGGTGGCGCTGGGCTATTCCGATTTTGTCCTCTCCGACGAGGATTTTCCCGAGCGATACCGTTCAGACGTGAGGAAGATAAACGAAGCGGCAAAACGCGGGTCCGGCCTGGTTCAAAGTCTGCTCACGTTCAGTAGAAGAACGGAGGTAAAATCCCATCCGCTGGACCTAAACCGTCGCATTAGGGATATGCGTGAGATGCTGGAGAGGACTATTCCGAAGATGATCGAAATACGACTCTCACTTGCCGAGGACCTTGCCGCGATCAACGCGGACCCCACCCAAACGGATCAGGTCCTTATGAATCTCGCGGTAAATGCGCGAGATGCGATGCCTGAAAAAGGGATACTTACGATCCAAACGGAGAACGTCACCCTGGATGAGGTATATGCCGAGTCGCACCTTGATGCAAAGCCCGGTCGTTACGTCTTGTTGACCGTTACTGACACCGGTACGGGCATGCCGCCCGAGGTCCTCGAGCACATTTTCGAGCCGTTCTATACAACGAAATGCGTGGGACGAGGCACCGGGCTGGGCCTGGCTATGGTCCACGGGATCGTACAAAGGCATGGGGGGCGCATAGAATGCCGCAGCGAGCCGGGCCGTGGCACGAGTTTCCGCATCTACTTCCCGGCCGTCGCGTCGAGCGAAGATCTCAAGAACAGGCCTGGCCCCTCGCCGTGGAAAGGTGGATCGGAGACGGTCCTTCTGGTGGACGACGAAGAATCCATACGTGAAATAGGCTCCAGGATTCTGAAGAGGGCCGGTTACGGCGTAATCGTCGCGGCGGACGGCCGCCGGGCCTTACAGGTTTTTCTTGAGAAACGCAACGAAATCTCATTGGTTATCCTGGATCTCATGATGCCGGAAATGGGGGGCAGACAGTGCCTGGAACAACTCCTGGCCCTTGAGCCTTCTCTGAAAGTGGTGATCGCCAGCGGGGCGTTCATGGAGGGGATCGGAAACGAGGGGCGCCCCGTCGGAGCCAAGGGGTTCATCAACAAGCCGTACGACTTGAGACAGTTTCTGGGCGTAGTCCGGGCGGTGCTGG
>JAZDOF010000283.1:0-10601 GCA_043799015.1 Pseudomonadota bacterium
GGCTCCGGCGCAAATGGGCCGCCGAGCGACGTCACCGGGAGGAATTGACAATATGTAAAGATCCCCGACACTCCATGGAGTTCCACGGCGTACCGCCAGGCATTTCCTTCATATCGAGCGGGCGTTTACCTTGCTAATAGACCGGTACCTTGGTATGAAATGATTTACTGAAGGAAAGCCCGGATTGGACCGCGTCATTCGTTCGGTTTTGCATAAGGGAGGAGGCGGTGAACCAGTATATAGTGTCACGCGTTGAGAATTGCGGGAACCCTGAACGGTTGAGCGAATCGAAACAAACATCTGTAGGGGCGGGGACAAACCCCGCCCCTACGTTACCTTGGTTCCGCCGGGCCGGTTTTGCCGCAAATTTCAAGGAGCATCACTATATTACGGCGCCTGCCGATCACGGGGCCAACCTCCCCAAGTCCGATGATGCCGAAGGGAACACTTTGGTATGTCTCCACATTATAAGCAATTACGTACTAAGATAATCGCCGTTACCCTGTCGTTTTCGTTGATCCCTGCGTTTGTGCTGGGCATCACCATCTATTATCAATTCAGTTCGGCCTATCAAACTAAGATACTGGAATCGTTGCGCACACTGGCCCAGAATCGACGGAGCGCAATAGAGCTCTTTTTTGAGGAACGAATTGCGCAATTGGTGGCCGTGGCCAACCAACATTCTTTCGGTCAACTTTCAGACGAGAGACGCCTAAACCAGGTTTTCACCACGATGCAGATGCGGTCCAAGCCGTACACGGATATCGGCGTCATAGATCAGGAAGGCAATCACTGTGCCTACGTGGGACCATACTACTCGGTCGTCAAGAATGCCAATTACGCCGGGGAACACTGGTTCGCATCCGTGATGTCATCGGGTCTGTTCGTCAGCGACGTGTTCTTGGGACGCCGAAACGTTCCCCACATCGTCATTGCGGTGAGGCGTATAGAAGAGAACAAGTCGTGGATATTGAGGGCAACCCTTAACAGCGACATCATAGAAGAACTGGTTCAGGCAGGGCAGGTCGGCAAACTAGGTGATTCTTACATTGTCAACAGACGGAACATGCTACAGACATCCCCTCGAAACTCCGGAAACCTCCTCGGCATACCTGCCGGCCCCGACCTTTCTTCTACGTCGGCGACAACCGTGGAGCGCATGAACTTTAAGGGGGAAGCCTTCTTCTTTGCTTCAACCCCCTTGACGACGACCAAATGGGTGCTGGTGATCAAAGAGGACCCGAGCGAGGAGATGACGCCCCTATTTGAGGCCCGATACCTGGAAGGGATTATCTTGGCGCTGGGGTGTGTGGTCGTCATAGTCGGAACTCTGTTCACCACCAGGTCCATGACGAATGAACTTATGCGCATGGAGCAGCACAAGTCCGCGTCGGATGAAGCCGTGGTGCAGTCCGCCAAAATGGCGGCTCTGGGAAAGATGGCGGCAGGGGTGGCTCACGAGATCAACAACCCGCTGCAGATAATAGGCGACCAAGCCGGTTGGATGAAGGACCTTCTCCAAGAGGAGGACATGCGTGGAGGCCCCAATTACGAGGAGTTCGAGGGTTGTATCAAGAAGATAGAGCGAAACTTGGCCCGTTGTAGGTCCATCACGCACCGAATGCTGCGGTTCGGGCGCAGAATGGAGCCTGCCCTGGAACCGGTGGACGTAAACGAAGTCCTTGCGGAGACGATAACCTTTCTGGAGAACGAAGCCCGGTACAGGGAAATAGAGATACATACCGGGTTCGGCGAGACAATGCCCCGGATCAACAGCGATCGTTCCCAGCTTCAGCAGGTGTTTCTCAACATAGTGGACAATGCCCTGGACGCGGTGGGCAAGTCTGGGTTTATCAGAATAACTACGAGTCATGACCCCGGCGATCCCGGGGAAATTGTCATCCACATTGAAGACAACGGGCCGGGGATTCCGAAAGACATGCTCAAGAAGGTATTCGATCCCTTCTTTACCACCAAAGCCGCGAACGAAGGGACGGGATTGGGTCTTTCCATCAGCTACAGTATCATCGAGAAGCTCGGGGGGCAGCTCAGCGTGGCCAGCGAACACGGGAAGGGGTCTGTTTTCTCTATCCGCCTACCGGCGAGATGATGGCTGTAATACTTGTCGTGATGAGAAGACGACTGAGGAGGCGAGGGTATGGATAAATTCCGAGTCTTGGTGGTTGACGACGAGGAAGATTTTGTCGACACCATAGTCAAGCGTCTAAAAAGCAAGGGACTGGAAGCGGATGGGGTCAATCGCGGAACCACGGCCCTTAATCTCTTGGATACACAGGAATTTGACGTGTGTGTTCTCGATGTAAGAATGCCCGGCCTGGACGGTATCGAAACTCTGAGGGAGATGAAGAAGAAGAGGCCGTCCATGGAAGTCATAATGCTCACGGGGCACGGTTCCGTCGAGTCGGGAATCCAGGGGCTTCAGCTAGGGGCGTACAACTACGTAATGAAACCGGTTCCTTTCCCGGAACTACTGGAACAAATCGTCCAGGCGTACGAGAGAAAGATGATCGAGGACGAGCGAAACAGATAACGGGCGGCGTAGGGCACCGACCATGCGAGCGAAGAAGGCGATCGCGACCGATGCCGGTCGTGACGAGGCCGGACCCTTTCGGCAGTACGGCACAAAACCTACGATCTTTAGATGTCGGAGCGGGCGTAACGGGAATGCACCGGCTCCCATCCGGAGGGCCTACGGCCGCCCCCGAACGTACGAGATCCACCGCCCCTGAAGCGGGAGGGGGTGTTCGAAGACATGCCGATGGAGCGTACCTTAAGACATGGACACACGAAAGACGGAGCTGTGGAACTCCGTTGACGCATTGGCCGCGGGAATTGCACATGAAATCAACAATCCCCTTGGAATAATCGCCCAAGAAGCTGAACTTGCGTCTTATCTCCTTCAAACGCCGACGCTGCAAGACAATATGGAGGTAAAGGATTGTCGGGACTCGCTGCGCGAAATATCCCGTCAGGTGGATCGTTGTCGTGAAATCATCGGCAAGCTGCTCAATTTAGCGAGGCAACGGGACCCTGTATTCCAGCGAACGGACGTCAACGGACTCATTGAAGAGATGACCAACCTGGTCGCCATGGACAAACGCCGCGAGAAAATTGTTCGAATAGTCAAGGACATCCAGCCCCGACTGCCGGTGATACAAACAGATCCGCCCTTGCTGAGGCAGGTGATCCTGAACCTGCTCAACAACGGCATTCAGGCGATTGAAAACGAAGGAACGGTATGCATAGCCACGGTCCATTCGGGCGACGGCGTCGAAATATCCATAACCGATACAGGATGCGGCATCTCAACGGAAAACCTCAAAAAGATTTTCACCCCGTTCTTTACCACCAAACCCCAAGGGCAGGGCACCGGTCTGGGCTTGGCCATTTGCCGGGCGATCGTAGAACGCCTGGGAGGGGTCATAAAGGTTTCCAGCGAACCGGGACGGTGTACCGCTTTCACCGTTCGGCTGCCCATTGAGGGCCCGCTTCGAGGAGAAAGATAGCATGGGCTCCAAGACCAGAGTACTAATAGTAGACGACGAAGAACGATTCCGCTCCACCATGCAGAAGCTCCTAACCATTCGCGGATTTGAAACGGCAACGGCCGGCAGTGGTCAGGAAGCCCTGGAGGAGCTTGATCGGAACAACTCTTACGACGTAGTCATCCTGGACGTGAGAATGCCCGATATGACCGGAGTACAGGTTCTTCCGGCCATTAAGAAGAGGGACCCGCACATGGAGGTCATTATCATGACGGGGTACGCATCGGTTGATACGGCCAAGGAAATACTCAAACAGGGCGCCTACGACTACATGCTCAAACCTTATTCCATCGAGGAGTTGGTGGACAAGATAGAAGCCGCCCGCGACCGCCGAAAGGCACGGCTCGATGCAACACGGACGGACGACTAGCAGAGCGATTCATGGCCGTCTCAACGAGCGGGGATAAACAGTCGCTTATTTACCCCCGCTGTATCCGCCGCCGTAATGCGACCGGCCCGTGAAGAAAAAGGCGTGGCCCCCTGAACGGCCCCCTGCGGAACCGTCACGAAGACTTATCGGCTTGTCCAAAGCTCTTGGAAGAAACCAACCGTATACGGCTCCACCGTACGCAGCCGCGGTGATTGCCGCCAGGAGCAGCGTCATCAGGATCTTTGCGATCAAGTACTTCATGGTCCTTCAGCACCTCGACCTTCCGGCGACCTAACGAACCGGAAGGTTTTCCAGGCGAAAAAGAAGACGGCCTGCCACCGCTCGACGATAATCAGCCGTGGCCCGAATGTCGTCGATAGGGCAAACCAACTCTGAGACCGATTTGGCCGCGGCGGCCAGTGTTTCCCGGGAGAGGTGTTTGCCCCTCATTTCTTCTTCCACCTGCGGCAGGGTGACTACGGTGGGGCCGATGCTTCCCCAGGCCAGACGCACCGCCTCTATCACGCCGCCGTCGGCGACACTGAGCAGCGCAGCCAGGCTCACCACGGCGCAAGTCTGGGACCGTCGAGCTCCGACCTTCTCGTAATAATGAATATTGTAGCCGGCGGGCTTGACGAGTTTGACCCCCGAAACGATCTCCCCGCGGCGAAGGGAAGTACGGCCGGGTCCGGTAATGAACTCATCAACCTTCATTTTAGTAGTACGGCTTCTCGATCGAATTTCCACTTCTCCGTCCAGGACATACAACGGCGGCAGAGTATCCCCGGCAGGCGAAGCATTCACGATATTCCCGCCTATTGTACCCATGTTCCGGATGGGTGGAGATGCCAGGACAGCGATGGCCCGCTTCAAGATCGGAAATCCATTCGCTATGAGTCTGTGCTCCAAGAGTTGAGTATGGGTCGTACAGGCCCCGATGAGCACTGCGTCTCCAAGGTCCGTCACGCCTTTTAATTCCTCAATCCTTTCAAGACAAACGAAGCACCCGAACTCGTGCCGGTCGTTTCTCAGCCGCACGAGCAAGTCCGTTCCCCCCGCGTAAACGGCGGCATCGGGGGTATTGTCCAGGACATCCCATAGTTCGTCCAAATCCCTGGGTAGGTGTACGGACGTCATTGGGTCTTTTCCTCACGGAGTTCAAGGGCTGCCGCCTCTACGGCATCCACGATCTTGGCGTAGCCGGTGCAGCGGCAAAGGTTGCCGTCCAGCCCGGCTCGAATCTCCGGTCGGGTCGGCTCGGGGTTGCGGTTGAGCAAATCAACGGCCGCAAGGACCATTCCAGGGGTGCAGAACCCGCATTGAACGGCCCCATGTTCGACGAAAGCATTCTGAACCGCGTGCAATGCCCCGCCGGAGGATATGCCTTCGATGGTCGTAACCTCCCTGTCCTGAAGCTGTAAGGCCGGCATGAGACAGGACAGCTTGGATTCTCCGTTCACGAGGATCGTGCATGCGGCGCAGTCGCCTGCACCGCATGATTCCTTGGTGCCGGTCAACCCAAGGTCCTCCCTTAGCACGTCGATCGCCCGTCGGTCGGGGGGCACGTCAATATTCGTGCCCTTTCCGTTCAAAGTAAAAGATATTTTCAAGCCGCGCCTCCATCAATAGCTCGGAGTACTCGCTCGGGAGTGAGGGGCGGGTGGAATACCCGAATGCCGCATGCGTCCGCAACAGCGTTGGCCACGGCCGGCAGAGGTCCGTTGGTGCCTATCTCCCCGATCCCCTTGAGTCCGAAGGGGCCGGTGCGTTCGTGGATCTCCACGGCCACGGCTTGGATTTCAGGACAGTCGAGAGCTCGCGGAACCCCGTAGTCGCGTAGGCTTACCACACGTAAGCGTCCTTGGTCCGTACTCAGGTCCTCCGTCAAGGCGTACCCGAGTCCTTGGGCTATTGCTCCATGGATCTGTTGCTCATAGATCCGAGGGTTCATGACGGTCCCGCAATCGGTGACGGATAGATAGTCGGCGACCTCCACGAGCCCGGTAATCTCATCCACCTCCACAAGCGCAAGGTGCGCTCCGTAGGAAATCAACGTATGCCCAAGACCGTGCAGACGCAAGAGGGCATCATCGGTGATTTTGTCGTGGGCTGTGGGAGCCCGAAAACGCGATGTGACGAACCTTTCGGATTCATTCATGAATTGTGCGATCCTGGAAAAAGCCAATTCATACCCGGTGCCGAGGTGCCTGACGCGACCCGGCAATACGGCCAAATCGGCAATCCCTTCCGCCATGAGCATGTCGGCCGCGCGTTCGAGGATTCGCTGCTTCATTTTTTCGGAGGCTTCAATAAGTGCATTGCCGAAAGTGAAGGTGCAGCGGCTCGCCGATGCGGACCCCGAAGGAAGCGTATGGTCGGTGTCCGGCAACACCAGTTCCATGCCGTCGAGTTCCTGACCCAAGATCGTGCCGGCGATCTGAAGGTAAGTGCTCGAGTTGCCTTGACCCATGTCCACCACTCCGGAATAAACTCTGATTCTACCGGCCGGGGTCAACTCGAGTTTCGCATTGGCGTAATCAGGGACAACCGGACCGTAGCCCGCCGCGTGCATCAAACCGGCTACTCCTATTCCGCGCTTCTTGAAAGCGCCGGCTGCGTTCTTCCACGTTTCCCCGGCTTTCCACAGCGGATGAGCGGCAACGGCCTCCAAACACTCCATGAAGCCGGTAGAGCCCGTAAGTGTAACTCCTATACAGGTCTTGTCCCCGCGACGGACCGCGTTTCGTTTCCGGATCTCGATGGGGTCCATACGGAGCTTTTCGGCAACCATGTCGATCAGTTGTTCCATTGCCGCCGTGACCTGGGTAACCCCGAAGGCCCTAAATGCTCCTCCTATGGGATTGTTCGTATGTACGCACCAAGCCTTCAGGTCCGCGTTGGGGATACGGTACGGACCCCCGGCGTGTTCAAGGGCGAGGGTCATTACAACTCCGCCGAGATGGTCGTAGGGCCCCGTATCAAAATACAATCGAGCGTTGAGAGCGTGCAGGCTGCCGTCTTTCTTCGCTCCCAGCCTGTAGTGGAGTCGGGTGGCGTGACGCTTCGTGCTCGCGATGAACGATTCCTCCCTGTCCCACCACATCTTCACCGGCCGCCCTCCGGCATGGAGCGCGGCAAGACCGACCAGAGTCTGAACCGTGACGCCGTCTTTACCGCCGAATGCCCCTCCCACGTAAGGGACGATTATTCGCACGCGTTCCGGTTCCAGTCCCAGGGCCTCGGCCGTTTCCATACGATCGCGGAAAGGCGTTTGGGTGGATGTCACTATGGTTAGCCTGCCGTCCTCCTCGACTCGGGCCCACCCGACCTCGGTCTCTAAATAAGCATGTTCTTGGAGCGGTGTGTTGAAGCACGCCTCCACGATGACATCGCATTCCTCGAACGCTCCATCGCCCATGCCGGTTTGAATATCGCCTTTCAGCAACACGTTGCCGCCCGGAAGGCTCTCATGTATCAAGGGAGCACCGTCCTTCAGCGCGTCGGACACCGTGAACACGCCGGGGAGGGGTTCAAAGTCCGCCTTGATCAGGTTGACGGCCGCGTTCAAGGTCTCTCGATCTTCGGCAATTACGAGGGCCATAGCGTCCCCGCAATGCCGAACCTTGTCATCGACCAAGACCGGTTGGTCCTTACGGACGACCCCCTGTCTATTGGTGCCGGATACATCCGAAGCCGTAAGTACTGCTATGACGCCGGACAACTCCTTGGCCGCTTCGGTGTCAAGTCCTTTGATGCGGGCGTGCGGCACGCCGGCTCTTGCGACTCCGGCCCACACCATGTCCTCGCCGTAATAATCCGCGGCATAGACCTCGGCTCCCGTCACCTTGTCAAAGGCATCCGACCGTCGCACCGAGGTGCCCACGTTGAGGGTCGATGAGGGAAAGCCTTGTTTGATGATTGGGTCGAGCGTTTTTCCGATCATTGGGTTTTCTCTTGGACGAACTGTTGACTACGGGTTGCGTTGTCGGGACCCTACGCGGTCCAAGGTCGCCTCCAGGGCGGTTACGAAATCCTTCATCACGTCCGGGGTCGAAATGGTCACTCGTATGTAGTTGGGGAATCGAAATCCGGTCATGGTTCGCACCATAACTCCATGCGTCATGAGATGCCGGTATATGAGCGAATCGTCCGCCGGCACTTTAATCATAACGTAGTTGCCCTCTCCCACCAAGCCCGTCAGACCGAGCCGTGAGGTCTCCTTTGCGAGATAAGCCTTCCCCTCATTTACCACGGACCTGGTGGATCTGACGTGATCGTCCGAGTCCACGGCCGCGATGGCAGCCTCCTGAGCAGGAGCGTTAACGGAATACACGATACAGGTTCGCCTTATGATGTCCACCAGGGTTCGATCGCCGGCGAGATAACCTATTCGCAGTCCCGCCAACCCGTACATCTTGGAGAAAGTCCTGAAAATCACCAAGTTGGGATACTGCTCGATCAGTTTCATGCCGTCGGGGAAATCATCCGACTCTACAAACTCGCAATACGCTTCATCCAGCACCACTATCCGGTTTCCGCCCACCGCATCCAGGAAACGTTCGAGCCTGTCGCGACTCCAGTACGTGCCCGTAGGATTATTCGGATTGCAGACGAACAGGATTTTCGTTCTGCGGTCTATGACGGAGAGCATCCCTTCATCGTCAAAAGTGAAGTCCTTGAGTGGAACGAGCCGCGGCTCGAAGCCTGAAAACCGCGCCACCCACTCGTACACCGCAAAGGTCTTATCCGCGGTGACGATGTTGTCACCCTGTTCACAGAATGCCTTGATGACGAACGTGATGACCTCGTTGGCGCCGTTGCCCACGATGAATTGATCGGGGTGTTTGTCGAACCTGCGGGCCAGCCTGAGTCGAAGGAAATAGGCGTCACCGGAAGGATAAACCGCTGCCCTGTGCGTATCGAAGAGGCGAAGGGCTTCCCGGGATTCGGCGGAAGGCCCGAGGGGGTTTTCATTGTTGTTCAAACGATGGAGTCGAGTACATCCGTAAAGCCTCATCAACTCCAGGTCCGGTTTGCTGGGGGTATACGGCTCGAATCCCCTGACATACGCGGGAACGAGTCCTTCCAAGAACGCCTTTGTCATGACTCGTTCTCTTCGGTCACATGCTGAAAGACCACTACATCACCTTTTCCGGCGTGCGGGAGAACGATGCGCGGTTCAAACCCTGCGGCGAGAAGGGCGGGTGCAAAACGTGCGTGCCAAGGTTTTCCGGTATCCATCGTGAAGAGAATTTGATCAAATCCTTCGTTTCTCAGAGTCTCAACGTAGGCCGTTACGGTTTTGGCCGAGTCGGCCCCCCACCATACGGGATGCAGCCTGACGGTACCACGAGGCCGGTCGAATTCCGCGGAGAGAACTGCAAAAGGGGAACATTCCTCGCCATCGTCCCTGACGCTTAGGATTTCCCTGGCAAAAACGAGTCGAGAGTATTCCGCCCTAAGGAAGGGTTCGATGGAAGGATGCGCCCACACGCCGGCGCCGGAGTCCTCCTGCAAATGCCTGTATTGTGCCGGCGGTTCATCGGGGGACCCTTTGAATCCCCCGGCTCGGAGGCATCCCAGGGGCTCAAAGTAGCCTTTCGGCAAATCCTGGGTCGGGTACTCGCTAAGAATTCCCACGGCAGGGGTCTTGGCCAGGGTCGAAATGCATTCCTCCACCAGCCTTTCGGCCGCACCGGAGTCAGCCGGCAGGCCGAATACATAGGGACCGAACAGCCTTACCAGGCGTCCCCGATCCCATTGCCAGAAAACCGCGCCGCCTATGTGTCCCACCGCATCCGCAACAACAAAGGCGAATATGTCACCCACGGCCGCCATGTCCGCAATTTTGCCGGGAAACCTGAACGCCGGCGGGGTATAGGGCCTGCCGTAGGCCGCCTCGGCCCGGAGAACCGAAAGCTTAAGCTCCTCGGGGTGGGGCGATCTGATGAGGAACTCCGACAAGACCTGGGCTTGGGCCGGCCCGATTTCATCGGCGGGAGGGTAGGATCTTTCCTTGATTAGGGTTACCCGGAGAAGACCGTCCGTCTCGGCGAACTCGAAGCGGTCCATCATCCGAGAGGCTATAAGCAAGCCGCTTTCGTCAAGGCTTGCTTCATCATCCGGAGATAAGGACGCCGTGAGATTAAAGGCCCTCATGTTGAACGCGTCGCTGCGAAAACTGAATTCCGTTTCCACGTAATACCCGGCACCCTTCCACTTGATCCGAATTTCGCGATCGGGCGCGGCAAATCGACAAAGATAGGAGAATATCTCTTCCACGGCGAGAGTAAGGCTGAGGGCCTCCTCCTTCCCAAGCCCGAAAACGTATGCGGCCTGTTCCGCTTCACTCACCGCCAACGGCAACAAGGCGGGCTTGGCGGCAAGGGTCAGAGTGACTTCCGCTTGAGGGGGGGTATCCAAATCGAGCCTCCGGGGCATGTTATTCCGGCTGAATGGACGATAACCGACATCGGCTTCGTGGCGTCCGGGCCTTAATCAGCCCCGGTTCCTTACCCGAATCCGTGAAGCCGGCTATGGATACGACAACCGCGGCAAGTCTATCGGTTTCAGTGTCGTCAGGCAATACGGATTCGGGCCATTCCTCCTATTACCGGGCCTGTCGGCCGATGCCGACCGTCCTGGTCTACGGAAGAGCCATCGAA
>JAZDOF010000311.1:0-2377 GCA_043799015.1 Pseudomonadota bacterium
CGTGGAGACGTTCTCGCAGCTCATAGCAAATGACCCACAAGCGGTATACTACTTCTCAAGAGGCATGGCTTACGTGGCACAGGGCAAGCTTGATGCGGGCATTAAGGATTACGGCAAGGCCATTTCCATAGACCCGAGCAAGCCGGTTTACTACCTGCAAAGGGGGGCCGCGCACTTCGAGGACGGTCAATACAAGCAGGCGGTTGACGACTGTTCTAAGGTTATAGAGGTGGAGGCGAACGACTATCGACCATGGAGCACGCGCGGAGAAGCGCTTTTCAATCTCGGACGCATACAAGACGCGCTCAAAGACATCAATCGCTCGATAACGCTGAATCCTGAATCAGGAGAGCTCCGGCGATTGCGGGGCGACCTGCTTACGGCCTCCGGCGATTATTCCGGTGCGATAAGGGAATATGACATCGCACTCGGTCGTAAACCCGCCGACCCAACCGCCCACAACAATCGCGGGGTGGTTCACGCCTTGCTCGGGAGAAATCGCGAGGCGATGGAGGACTTCAAAAAGGCCCTGGAGACGGCAGTGGCGCCTTCATCGGACGTGCCCGTACAGGGATTTGGAGGCACGGCTTGGTAGAGACCGAGACCAAGCTCGCCTTTCGACCCGCCGTTGACTCCCGTAACGCGCTGTGCTAGTCATTGCCCGGGGCTGCGGGCGGCGACGCACGGTAACGCCGGTTCTCGTGCGTCTACTCCGCTTCAAGGTTACATTCGCGATCACCCCTACGGTAGTTCCCAAGGGTTGAACCTATTGGTCGCCGGCGTGTCTATTCGGAGAAGCCTTGTGGGTTTCGGAGCGTCCCGTGACGTCCGCACGCAGCCGGTCGGAATAATCCCGGGCCTGCCTTACGGAGACATAGGGCTCAGGTAATTCCTCGGATGAGTTCCGAGGCCCGTCAATCATACGATCGGACGGGTTACGGCCGTCGCCGCAATGCCTCGCATCCGACCCAACGGCATAAGACGCGAGTGGGGGACCCATGCGTCGCGGTGGATCGAGCGGTGTTTTTTTTCCAAGGAAGGTGAAAAGATGTTTGCAGCACTCGCAAAAAGGCTGTTCGGCAGCAAGAATGAACGTGAAATCAAGAAGCTAAGTCCGATAGTGCAGCGGGTAAACGAGCTGGAGCCCGAGGTCAAGCGTCTTGCGGACGACGAAATGCGGGCTAAGACGGATGAGCTCAAGGCAAGAGTTGCCCAGGGGGAAGAAACCCTTGACGATATTCTTCCGGAGGCCTTTGCGTTGGTTAGGGAAGCCTCCATTCGTACATTGGGGATGCGGCATTTCGACGTTCAGCTTATAGGCGGCGCGGTCTTGCACAACGGGTGTATAGCGGAAATGAAGACGGGGGAAGGAAAAACCCTCGTGGCTACCCTGCCGGTATATCTCAACGCTCTTTCCGGACTGGGGGTACACGTTATCACCGTCAACGATTACCTCGCAAAGAGGGATTCGGACTGGATGGGAGAGATTTACCGGTTCCTGGGCTTGTCCGTCGGGGTCATAGTCCATGACTTGGATGATGACGAACGCCGTGAAGCCTATGGTTGCGATGTGGTCTACGGCACCAACAATGAGTTCGGCTTCGACTATCTGCGGGACAATATGAAGTTTTCCCTTGAAGATTACGTTCAGCGCGAACTCAACTTTGCCATAGTCGATGAAGTGGACAGCATACTAATCGACGAGGCGCGCACCCCGCTTATCATCTCGGGGCCTACACATGAGAACACGGACCGGTACTACAAGATCAACCGTGTAATCCCGGGGCTCAAGAAGGAACAGGATTACACCGTTGACGAAAAGGCTCGTGCCGTGGTGTTGACGGAAGAAGGCGTCTTCAGGGTGGAAAAGTCCCTCGGCTGCGGTAACCTTTTCGACCCGGGGCAAATGGAAACGCTTCATCACGTGAATCAGGGTCTCAAAGCCCACACCCTTTTCAGGAAGGATGTGGACTACATAGTCAAGGATGGTCAGGTGATCATCGTTGATGAGTTCACGGGCAGGCTCATGCCGGGGCGGCGTTACTCGGACGGACTGCATCAAGCACTGGAGGCGAAAGAGGGCGTCAAGATCGAGAATGAAAACCAGACCCTCGCCACCATTACCTTCCAGAATTATTTCCGCATGTACAACAAGCTTGCGGGCATGACCGGGACGGCCGATACGGAAGCCGCGGAGTTCAAGAAAATTTACAACCTTGACGTGTTGGTGATCCCGACCCACTTGCCCATGGTTCGATCGGATATGTCCGACTTGATTTACAAGACCGAGGATGAGAAGTTCGATGCGGTGATAGAGGAGATCCGGGATTGTTACGATCGCGGTCAGCCGACACTGGTCGGCACGATATCCATCGAA
>JAZDOF010000324.1:0-3878 GCA_043799015.1 Pseudomonadota bacterium
TACCTTGGTTCCGCCGGGCCGGCTTTGCCGCAAAATTCAAGGAGCGGCACTATATCGTCCTGCCGACATCAGGAACGCGTTCCACTCCGAGGCCTTTCGCCGTTCGACCAAGGTGAAGTCAAGCGACAGATACCGGTCCAAGACGGTGCCTTCCATTGCATCGGCAATCCCCGACAGGATCAGGTGACGAGCCGAACACTCGGCCAAGCGCGCTGAAACGCGCATTAGGGTGGGTGCGGCCAGATTTGCCGCGACGATGTCGAACGTGCCGCGGATGGCCTCGATTGTCCCGACCAGCAGGTCAACGGGACTTACCCCGTCCTCATGATCGGCGCTGAGTCCGTTGATTCCGAGGTTTCTACGGGCGCAATAAACGGCAGCCGGGTCGACATCGAACCCTACGGTATAGCCTGCCCCAAGAAGCTTCCCTGCTATGGCCAATACCCCGGTGCCGGTGCCTGCATCCAGCATGGATGGGGCGATCCGAGGAGCCTGCTTCAGCGCAAGTTCAAGCAGGCCCAGCGCCATCACGGTGGACGGGTGATCCCCCGCACCGAACGCAGGTCCCGGTTCGATCACGACGGAGACTCTGTCGACAGGCCGAATATGTCGCTCCCAGTAAGGCGTGAGGCGAAGACGCTCCCCCACGTCTACGCCCTGTATTCCTCCTGTCCACCATTTTGACGTGTCTCGGCGTCGTTTCGTCAACGGAGCGTTTCCATGAGGGAGAGGAAGTAGGCCTTGTCAAATCGGGTTCTAAGAGCCAGAGGTAGGGAGTAGCGGGGGGCTCGCCCAAAGGCCGGTTCCATGCCCATGAGGTCACACAGAAGTTCCCGGGAGTAGCTGTTCAGCTCGTCCGTCATCTTATCGACTTCCACGGTGAGATAGTTCTCACCCTCTCGAAAACCCGTACGGGGACACGTCACCACCCTGCCGCGTATGCGTTGGGGCGTACCGTAGGCACGGCAGGTAGCGGGACGGTGCGCGTACAGGACGCATTGCCCTTGGTCCAGAAGGGGGCAACGTATTCGCACTCGGGAAGCGGCTTCGACGACCTCGGCGGAGTCACCGCGTTCGGCCATCTCCCCCAAAATCCTGTTTGTGCGGTTGAAAGCCGACTCCGCCTCACACGACCTCGCTGTGACCTCGCTTTTGGCCTCCTCCGAGAGCTCCCTTCCAAATGCACCACTGATGTAGAACGCTTCGATGAGGCCCAGGTCGAAGTAGACGTTGCAGCAGTCTTCACATCCCGGACCGCAGGGCATAAGCCCGCCGTGCGTCTTCTTTACGGCCTCGAAGAGAGAATCCACGCGGTTGAGGAAATCTAGGTAGCGAAGTAGGTGGTCGTTTAGGGTCATTGAGTACAGTTCCGGTGTAAGGTGCGTCCTTGGGTGGGGAAGGGTATCCCCGGCTTTGCTTCGATGACCTTGAGGCGATCGCGTACGGCATCCATCTCATCGGTATGATGCAGTACGGCTTCATTGACGCCTTCCACTCCGTCAAGTCGGGTCTAAGTGGAGCGTGTAACCATTCACTTACGGGCGGGAAATTCCAATCTCAACGTGGCGCAGGCTTTCCAGCCTGCGAATTTTCTTAGTGCGATCTCGGCAGGCTGGAAAGCCTGCCCCACAAGAGTGAATGGTTACGTGGAGCGTTACAATATTCCGAGGAGGAAGGGGATGTCAACAAGGAAGACTATGGAACAAGTTGAATAATATAGATTGGTTATTCTGTGGCCGGGAATGGGGGCGATTGACTCTTATTGGCTCACGATCTCGAACTGCTCTTGATACAGGTTGGGGTCGGGATGACTGTGTACGCGAGCGTTGTATTTGGTCTGAATGCGCTCCAGTTCCTCGCTCTCCTCTTCCAACAGAAGCTTGACCGCTTCGGGGTGGGCGGTGACTCGGAGTTCGGAGCACTGATCATCGCACAGATGGCGTTTGACCGACCTGAGGATTTCGTAGCAGACGGTCGTTTTAGACTTGATAAAGCCTTTACCGTCGCAGTAGGGGCACGATTCGCACAGAGTGCGGGCGAGGCTTTCACGTGTCCTCTTGCGGGTCATCTGCACGAGGCCGAGTTCGGATATTTTCAGGATATTGGTCTTTTGTTTGTCCTTCTTTAGGGCTTCTTGAAGGGAATTGGACACCTTTTCCCTGTCGGCCGGTTTATCCATGTCGATAAAGTCGACAATAATGATTCCGCCGATATTTCTGAGACGCAGTTGATACGCGATCTCCCTTACCGCCTCTAAGTTGGTCTTGAGAATGGTCTCCTGAAGGTTTCGTTTGCCCACGTATCGACCGGTGTTCACGTCTATGGCAACTAGGGCCTCGGTGAAATCTATGTTGATGTAACCGCCGGACTTGAGCCACACCTTCCTGCCCAGGGCCTTGTTGAGTTCCATCTCAACGCCGTAGCGGTCGAATATGGGCTCGTCTCCGCCGTAAAATTCCACGTTCGGCTTCAAGGAGGGCATGAAGGTATCCATGAAATCGAGGATTCGGCCGTAGTCGACTTCCGAATCGATGACGAGCAGGTCTACGTTCTCCGTGAAAAGATCCCGGACCCCCCTTAGGCAGAGGTCCAAATCCTCGTAAATGAGAAAAGGTGCGGGAACCTGCTTTTCCTTTTCAAGGATGCGTTCCCAAGCCCCGCAGAGGAACTTAAGGTCCTGTTCCAGCTTCAACGCGCTTTCATGCTCGCTGACGGTCCGCACTATGATGCCGCATGAAGCCGGCTTGATGGCCGCTATTATTTCCTTTAGTCGCTGACGCTCGTTTTCGTTTTCAATGCGTCTTGAAACCCCCACGTGATCCACCGTGGGCATGTACACCAAATGTCGCCCGGGAATGGATACGTGGGAGGTGATTCGGGCACCCTTGCTCCCCAGAGGTTCCTTGGAGATCTGGATCAGTATGTCCTGCCCCTCTTGTATGAGGTCCTCGATGGGGGTTTCCATGGGGCCGTGCTCGGACATCGAGTCCTCCAAGGACGGGGTCTCTTCCTCTTGTTGGCCGTCGTCCTCCTCGTCCACGATGTAATTGAGATCATGGACCGGGCGATGGATATCACCCACATACAGAAAAGCCGCCCTCGACAGACCGATGTCGACGAACGCTGCCTGCATACCGGGCAACACGCGAATCACGCGCCCCTTATATATGTTTCCGACTATGCCCCTTTCACCTAGGCGTTCAACGTGCAATTCCACCACTTGCCCGTTTTCGACGAGCGCCAGCCTGGTCTCCCTTTCGGTGACGTTAAGAACTATCTGATTGGCTGTCATTCGGTCTTCAGTCATTTTCCCGCATCAAGGGCTCGATTGTTACGGAAGTCTTGAGGATTTCGAGGCTTGCCACCTCATTTCTTTCGCGGTCCAACAAAACGGCAACCGCGTCCAATGGATTGAGGGAACCTGAATTAGTAGATCTGACGCGCATCACCAGGGCTTGATCAATGACATTCAAAATCTCGATCCATTCCTTGAGATTTCTTGTCTTGACCTTACCTTTGTGGGCGCGAACCACCAGCAGTTCCGATACGGACTCGAAACGCTCCATTCCGCGCACGAAGTCTTCACCGGTAATCGACCCATCTGCCGATATCTTGTATTCAATGCTTCCAATTATGCCGGAAACCGACGGTTCATTCAATGATATTTCTTGCAGGTCCAGCGGCTTGAGCCCTTCGGGAAGTTGCCGGCCAAGCGTGTCCATGACTTCTGAACCGGTGTAACGATCACCCTTTAGGTCAAAGTCCAGGATTTCGCACACACTTTCGATTCCCACAGCGAGAGGAGGAGAGAAACGCAATTTGGGATGGGGGTGAAAACCGGACGAGTATTCAAGTTTCAGGCCTGATCGGTTGAATGC
>JAZDOF010000331.1:0-2522 GCA_043799015.1 Pseudomonadota bacterium
TGTTACGGAGAATCATACCATGAAGAAGGATTCGTACCTGGCCGGGAAACGCATTCTCGCGGTAGATGATGAACCCGATATACTCGAAGCCATTGAGGATATCCTGACGGAGTGCAAGCTCGATTTTGCCTCGGATTATAAAAGTGCTTCCGAAAAACTTGAACGGAATCGTTACGATTTGGCCATCCTCGATATTATGGGTGTGAACGGACTATTATTGCTGGAAGAGGCGGTGGCCCGAAATATTCCTGCCGTGATGCTCACCGCCCACGCGGTTAACCCCGAAGCACTCATGTCCTGCATTCGAAAAGGTGCCATTTCCTATCTGCCGAAGGAAACGCTTCCCGATCTCGAGGAAGTGTTGTCGGATATTTTCCGAGCTCACGAACAAGGTGAACCGGTATGGAAGTTATTGTTCGATCGTCTCGGTGAATTCTTCGACGAGCGATTCGGCCCCGGCTGGAAGGAAAAGGAGAAGATTTTTTGGTCGGAATTCGACCGCACGTACCAAATCGGAAAAGGAATCCAGGAGCGGCTTGCGCATGATGAACGGCTGCTCGGCAAAGGTGTGTAATCGGCCGGGACTACAATAGAATGTTTTTTGAGTGAGTTTGGATTCCCGGCGTAGCCCGTGTCCCAAGGGCGACCGCCGGTAGTCCCGCGAGGCCGGCGGTCCGCGGTGCGACAGCTTGAAGGTATATCCGGATGCTCTATCGGTCATTGGAGCCGGAAGCCCTCCTAACGCCGCCCCGCTCCTTCAGCCAAACAATGGCGATAGTGTCCAAATCGACGCCGTACCCGCGCCCCTTGGTATTGCCGTCTCGCCCGTAAAAACGTATGAACGCCCGGTCTCTCCATTTTTCGTACCCGAAGGGGCGGCCCCAGGGATCGTTGCCGAGGGCCGGGAGGTACTGGGGGACAAGCTGCTCCAGATTGTTCGGAAGTGATCCGGTGTCGTTCCGATACCGTTCAACAGCGTCTGCGATCTCCCTGACTCGGCGCTGACCTTCTAATGACCATGCCTCCTCCGTAGGCGTTGTCGGAGTACGCTCAGCCCAATGGACCGCGGCGGTCACGCTCAGTACGACGGCTGCGCCGAGGATAAGGAAGTCCGGTAGTCTCGACCTCTTCACTTCGTCTGAACGGCCCGTCATGTTTACCACCGTTGATCGCCGCGGCTATGCCCCTCCGATACCGAGAAGTTGCTCCACGGCCCAATCCGGGAAATCGTCGGCTATCAGTATGATGTTCTTTTTGTTGCCGTGAGCTGAAAGGGCGAGCATTTCGGATAAGGGGTCGAGGAATCTACCTGATTCGGCTGTTTTTTCGCTATCGTTAGGTGCCGCCATTCATTAAACCCTGAAAATCAAAACACAAAGTCACAAGCAGAAAACGAGAAACACCGGCAGAACCATCAAGTCGGGGTCGTCAAGCCCGCCGACAGCTTGTCGAAGGCCTTGTCCACAACCTTGCGGGTCACCTGCGCCAATCCGTAATCCGACAGGCGGGGCCGTTCCGCCCACACGGCGTCGGTTACATCGGAGCCGTGTTGCAGGACGCCTCCGCGAACGCGGCAAAGGTAATCCGCAAGCACGTAATGATATTGGATTCGGCCGATTTGGTCGTGGAAGATGCGTTCCAGGACCTCCACCAACATCACCGGTTCGACCTCCAACCCCGTCTCTTCCTTCGACTCCCTTATTACCGCATCGGCGAGGGTCTCACCCAAATGCACCAAGCCTCCGGGAATGCTCCATTCTCCCATTGCCGGCGGCTTACCGCGCCTAACCAACACGATCGCGCCGTCCCGGACGATCAAGGCCCCGACGCCGACCAGCGGCACCGGAGGGCACTCACGAGATATGACCGGTTCGACCGTCAAATATAGTGACGCTCCTTGAAATTTGCGGCAAAGCCGGCCCGAGGGAACCAAGGTGACGTAGGGGGGGGTATCCCATAGGCGTCAAAATGACGGTTCAATTTTTATGATATCATGTGCTTATATTCCACCGGCTCTTCCTTACAGCAAAGACCGACAGAGAAATCCCCCCCTGCCCCCCTTTAGAAAAGGGGGGGAGGAATCGGTCTCTTACCCCCTTTTTGTAAAGGGGCGCAGGGGGGATTTTTTCTTCTGCCTGTCGCCCTATTTTGACGCCTATGGGGGTTTATCTCCGCCCGTTCCCTGTACGCAGCCGGCGGGGCACGAAGAACTTCATCCCATGCATCACGTCTCAGGATTGAGTGCGTGTCACGATCCCCGAATCCGTGGAGTCTCAACCGTGACGCAACGCAAAATTAGTCCTGGGACGCAATACTTATGAATACGGCATATATTTCCTCAGCGATGTCTTGCCTCGCTTCGACTCCTTCTTCTTGGCAGGTGTTTCCGAATCTTCATCCGAGGGCGGTTGATCCTCTCCTTCCGTTTTGGCGGGAGCCGGCGGCGGTTCCTCCGATCCCCGCCCGTCTTCCGATGTCTGCTTTTCGGTCGCCGCTTGCTCCGGAGGAGCTGACGCACCCGA
>JAZDOF010000347.1:0-5129 GCA_043799015.1 Pseudomonadota bacterium
AGGCTGGCCGACCTCGTCGCGTCGAACCTCAAACTAAAGGTTGAGGAATCTCAAACCATATTGGAAGTCATAGACCCGGTGGAACGGCTGAGCAAGGTGAACGATTTTCTCTCCAAAGAGCTGGAGCTTTCCGCCATGCAGGCCAAGATCCAGACTCAGGCCAAGGAAGAAATGGGCCGAACCCACCGTGAGTACTTTCTTAGGGAACAGCTAAAGGCCATCCAGAGCGAACTGGGTGAGATAGACGAGAAAACCAAGGAACTGGACGAGTTTCGCGATAAGATCGCAAAGGCCAAAATGCCCAAGGACGTCAAAACCGAAGCGGAAAAGCAGCTCAGCCGCCTCGGTCAAATGCATCCCGATGCGGCTGAGGCATCAATCATTCGCACCTACCTCGACTGGATGGTGGAAGTTCCGTGGTCCAAATCCACCCGCGATCGGCTCGATATAAAGCACGCGAAGAAAATACTCGATGAGGACCACTATAACCTTGAAAAGGTCAAGGACAGGATACTGGAATATCTGGGCGTGCGAAAACTCAATAAGGACATGAAGGGGCCCATCCTTTGCTTCGTCGGGCCTCCGGGGGTGGGCAAGACTTCCCTCGGTCGGTCCATAGCCCGCGCGTTGGGACGAAAGTTTACCCGCATTTCCTTGGGCGGCGTACGGGACGAGGCCGAGATCAGGGGGCATCGGAGAACGTATATCGGGGCATTGCCGGGACGAATAATCCAGGGTCTCAAGACGTCAGGATACAACAATCCCGTCTTTATGCTGGATGAAATCGACAAGGTCGGCGCGGATTTTCGAGGTGACCCGTCCGCCGCCCTCCTCGAAGTGCTTGACCCGGAGCAGAACCACGCGTTCAGCGATCACTACCTCAACGTCCCGTTCGATCTATCCAAAGTGATGTTCATTACCACCGCCAATCTTTCCGACCCCATCATCCCCGCGCTGAAAGATAGGATGGAAGTCATCGAGCTGTCGGGCTACGTGGATGAGGAAAAGCTCAAGATTGCCCGGCAATATCTGATCCCGAGACAGATCAAGGAAAACGGCATCAAAGAGGAACACTTCGTCATCACGGATGAGGCCATACTCGGTATCGTGAACCAGTACACGCGCGAATCGGGCTTGCGCAACCTGGAACGGGAGATCGCCAACCTCTGCAGAAAGATAGCCCGGAAAATTGCCGAGGGAGAAAAGAGCGTTCCGAGGATCACTCTGAAAAACGTCCATACGTTCCTCGGGGTTCCCAAGTTCCTGCCCGAGGAGGAGCGCCGAGAGCATGAAATAGGCGTTGCCACAGGACTGGCATGGACTTCTTACGGCGGAGATATTCTGCATATCGAGGCCACTCCGATGGAAGGCAAGGGGAGCCTACTCCTCACCGGACAACTGGGTGACGTTATGAAAGAATCGGGTCAGGCCGCTATGTCCTATTTCCGATCCCGGGCAGATAGGTTCGGCATGGCGAACGACTTCTATCAGTCAAAGGATATCCACGTCCACGTTCCTGCAGGTGCCATACCCAAGGATGGGCCTTCGGCGGGCATCACCATGGCTACCGCGTTGATTAGTGCGTTCACCGGAATACCGGTGAGATCGGATGTGGCCATGACCGGTGAGGTTACATTGCGCGGCCGGGTCCTGCCCATCGGCGGGTTGCGTGAGAAATCGCTGGCCGCGTTGAGGGCCAAGATTCACACGGTGATAGTGCCGGAACAGAATCAGAAGGACTTGGAGGAAATCCCCAAGCACATAAGGCGGGAGTTGAAATTTGAATTCGTCAAACACATGGACGAAGTCCTTCGCATAGCCTTGGTTGATGACCCGGAGAGACGGGTTTCCGCAGAGAGGCCCGAGGAAGCGGAGAAGGAACCGGCAAGGGGCACGAAGAAGTCGAGGCGACCCAAAGAGGCGACCGCCTAGTGCTCCGCGGCACGAATATGGTGACGCTATGATAGGTAGGACCGGCTTCCGTGCCGATCATTTCTCAGGACCGGAAGGGACGCCGGTCCTAATACTCCGGTTAGGGAATTACAGATTCGGCAGCCGTATTTACGCAACGGGGGTAACCATTCACTCTTGTGGGGCAGGTTAGAAAGCCTGCCCCACGTTGAGATTGGAATTTCCCCCTCGTAAGTGAATGGTTGCAGGAGTGTGATGTTCCTCATTGACTCAGGAGAAGAACCGGGTAGGTCCAGATGGACATGGTCGTCCTAATATATTTATTCTTTTTGGCAACCGGGGTCTTGTGGGTGACCTACAAGGTCGTGACCCACATCTTTCTTGAGAGACGAAGGGATTCCCGCCTCAAGGAGTTGTTCTCGGAAGAGGAGTTCCGCGCATACGTGCGTTCCGTCAAGGTCGAAACCGGACGGACCAACCCGGCAGGTGCAGGCTCGGTGACTAAGGAAGCCGTGTAGGCTGAAGGCCGGCGAAAACGGTCATCCCTGGGGGGGCGTGGTCCATGAGATCTTCCCACCCGGCCCTTGAGTCGCCGGCTCACGGAAGGCGTCATCCCTCATGAACTTCTCCGGCTCCCGCTGTGAGCCTATCTTCAACCCCTACTCACCGATGATCTTCACCAAGACCCTCTTCCGGCGTCGGCCGTCAAACTCACCATAGAATATCTGTTCCCAGGGCCCCATATCGAGTTTTCCGCCGGTGATCGCCACAACCGTTTCCCGCCCCATGATCTGCCGTTTCAAATGCGCGTCTCCGTTGTCCTCTCCCGTTCGGTTGTGTAGGTATTGGTTTACCGGCTCGTGTGGCGCCAACCTTTCCAACCAGCGTTCGTAATCCTGGTGCAATCCGGATTCGTCGTCGTTGATGAAGACGGACGCCGTGATGTGCATGGCGTTGACTAGGCACAGCCCCTCGGACACCCCGCTTTCCGTAACGGCTTCCTGCACTTCCGACGTGATGTTGATGAACTCCCTACGCTTGAGCACGTTGAACCATAGTTCTTTTCTGTGCGATTTCATGATCCCTCTTTCGATAAGCCGGCATATAATGAATCATCCCCCTTCAAAGGAGGCAGCGATGCCTATAGTAGCAGACATTATGACCTGTGAAGTCATTACGGTCAAACCGGATACCGAGTTAAGGGAGCTGGCCGGATTGCTGCAATTGCACGGAATAAACGGCGTACCCGTGGTGGACGACCAAGGCCGAGTTATGGGAGTCGTTTGCGAGTCCGATCTTGTTAGACGCGACCAACCTCTGCACATCCCGACGGTATTCGTTATGTTGGATTCCTTAATTCCTCTCGAAAACCCGTGGAAACTGGAAAAGGAACTAAAGAGACTCACTGCCACGAAGGTTGAGGACATCTACTCGTCGCCCGCGGTTACGGTTACCCCGGAGACCGACGTGAGCGAGGTGGCGCGCCTTATGGGTGATGAAAAATTCTATACAATTCCGGTAATTAAGGATGGTACGCTGGTGGGAGTAGTTGGCAAGTCGGACGTAATACGATCAATGTATCAATAAAACATGGGGTTATGATGATTTATTAATACGATGGATTCACACTGAGAAACTATTTTAATAAATGACTTTAATTTTTGTTGACAAGTATTCAAGATCATGGTTTAAGTGCCCTCACAGCGGGAGGCGTAGCCTGCTGGTTCAACATACCTTTTCCCCTTGCGAAGCCCCGGTTCAAATCCTCCTTTCCGGGGCTTTGGTTTCTCTGCACCGACCCTCCGCTATGCTGGTTCGGGTGACGGTAGAGGCCTTGGGTTCCTTTCATCGATCAATTTCTTTTCAAAAAAAGGGCGTAAAACCGGGGACTGACCCGCGCGATACGGACCCAAACCCCGGAAAGATGGAAAAGGCGCTTGACAGAAGCGGCTATGGGAGTGTAGCTTACCCCGTTATCGGGACGTAGCGCAGCTTGGTAGCGCACTGCATTCGGGATGCAGGGGTCGCTGGTTCAAATCCAGTCGTCCCGACCAAAGAATTGAGAGGATAATCAGGGCGTTATGCTTGTGAGGCGGCTCCCTGATTTTCGCGTTCTGACCCCCGTGGTGTCCAAATAGTGTCCATCGAGAATGATCCGCCGGACACCGCGTTTTTCTCCCACAATGCCGTCGAGAACCTTCACCGTGTTACTCATGGCCTGGTACCTTAATCGGTCATCCGGGACACAGCCTATGACTTGGTACTTCTCTCCAATTCTCGTCGCTTTGCCCGCCGCTCATGCTTGCCGCCAACGGCCGGTTATCGGCCCATTTTCTTCGGTAGATCCCGGATCACCCCTTATTCACCGTTTTCCACATATCGGAGGGCAGAGAAAAACTTGTGTGTTTGGGGCTTGACAAATCGTTGACTAGTGGGTAAACAATATTCATGACTGATGCGTTAGGCCCACACCTGCGAAGAAGGCGAGAAGAGCTGAAAAAGGCGAGCCGGGAATTCTCCGTCCGCAAGGTGGCTTTTCGCATCGGTGTGGACCCGTCCTATTTGAGCAACGTTGAAACCGAAAAATGCGGGCCGCCTTCGGAAGCCACGATTCTAAAGCTGGCCGAGGTGCTGGGCGAAGATCCCGATATCTTGCTGGCCATGGCCGGAAAAGTGGCGAGCGATTTGCAGGACGCGATACGCAGGCGGCCCAAACTACTTGCGCGACTTATTCGGTCGCTCGATGACCTGCCGGATGATTCGGTCGAGAAGGTTACCAAAGTCGTTCGTGACGGCGACTGGTGAAAGGGGAGGAAATATGTTCGTGGAGCTATTCGGGAACGCCTTGTGGTTCAAGTATCCCGACATAAGCCGAGACGCGCACCTGACGATTCGTTTACACAGGACCCTGAGAGTGCCGGACGACGGTAATAAGTACCCCCTGCCGCCACAACTGGGCGTGTTCCCTTTGGCCCTGGTGGATGACTTCCCTGATGAAATGCCGGAGGCTTGGCTCAAGCACGGCGGAATTCTTCTCCCCATGTATCAATCGGAGGCGGTGTGGTTGGAATTCGAGGCCAAGACCACGTCGTTCGCCGTGAAGGTCGGAACCGGAAAGATAAATGCCCTGACGGGCCGCTCATGGTCGGATGACTTGCGGGAAAACCCCCAGGACTATTTGACGGTTCCGCCCCAGCGATGGTTGGACGGATACTGTG
>JAZDOF010000357.1:0-4926 GCA_043799015.1 Pseudomonadota bacterium
CCCCGCACTCACGGTCAACAAAGTATGTGCATCAGGTTTGAGAACCGTATCGCTCGCGGCGCAATGCATCAAGGCCGGGGACGCGGACGTCATCATAGCAGGCGGCACCGAGAACATGTCGGCTGCCCCGTATGCGATAAATGCGGCCCGATGGGGCGCGAGAATGAACAACGAAAGCCTTCTGGACCTGATGATCCATGACGGGCTGTGGGAGATCTTCAACAATTATCACATGGGCATAACCGCTGAGAACGTAGCGGAAATGTATGGAATTACCCGTGAAGAGCAGGACGATTTCGGATTCCTCAGCCAGCAAAGGGCGAAGAAGGCGATCGAGTCCGGACGCTTCAAGGACGAAATAGTCCCTGTTTTAATTCCACAGCGCAAGGGAGACCCCAAGGTATTCGACACCGACGAGCACCCTCGCCAAACCACACGTGAGGCCATGGCCAAGCTTCGGCCGGCTTTCAAGCCCAACGGGACGGTAACCGCCGGCAACGCTTCGGGGATAAACGACGGGGCCGCGGCAATTCTGGTAATGTCGGCGGAAAAGGCCAAGGAAAAAGGGCTCAAGCCGATGGCTCGCATAGTGTCGTACGCGTCGGCCGGGGTAGACCCCAAGGTAATGGGCATCGGCCCCATACCCGCCACAAGAAAAGCCCTGGCCAAAGCCGGCCTCACCATAAACGATATCGATCTGGTTGAGGCCAACGAGGCGTTTGCCGCGCAGGCCCTCGCGGTGAAGAAAGACCTTGGGCTGGACATGGAGAAAACCAACTTGAACGGAGGCGCCATAGCCATCGGACATCCCATCGGGTGTTCGGGCGGGCGAATCCTCACCTCCCTTCTCTACGAATTGCAGAAAAACGAAAGCGCTCGTCTGGGCCTGGCGACGCTTTGCGTCGGCGGCGGCATGGGCGCTGCCATAATAGTCGAAAAAATGGAGTAATAGTCGAATTCCCCGTGTCGGATGCGGCACTGCGCTTTTTTCCCCAACCGGACCTTGCCGAGATAGGACGGTGCGGGACCGTGCCTTATCTGCGCGATGCCGAAAAACATGCGTAGGCGCGGGGTTTATCCCCGCCCCTACGCACACCGTGTTAGGATTTCCGTGTTCAAGGCCGTCCGGCGCCGAACGCGTACCTTATCGGAGGCCGTCACCCCCTGTGCCTCTCTGGAACCGGAGAAGCGTAGAGGGACCGGTTTTCGGCAACAGGTGCAAGAGTACCGAGGGGAGTCGCGCATCTTGGAAAGCATGCTTCTCGTCGATCTTCCACGAACTGAATATGGGGAAGCCCTCAGAATACAGAGGGCCGTCGTCGAAAGGAAAATCCTTCGGGGAGGGCCGGATGTAATATTTTTACTCGAGCATGGCCCCACCATTACCATAGGCAAGCGCGGCGACGAATCGGACCTGTTTCTGCGGAAGGCGGACCTTGCAGGGCGAGGTATTGCCGTTCATCAGGTGGACCGCGGGGGAGGGACGACCTATCATGGGCCCGGTCAGCTTGTCTGCTATCCCATAGTGGATCTCAAATCGGCCAACTTCAGGATACGCCGTTTTGTCGAATCGCTTGAGGAAACCATAATTAGAGCCCTGAAGCACTTCTCCGTCGAGGGATTTCACCAGAAGGGACGAGTAGGGGTTTGGATCGGGCCGAACGAGAAGATCGCGTCCATCGGTCTTAGGATAGTACGCCGCATGTCCACGCACGGGTTCAGCCTGAATGTGAGTCTGGACATGGACCCGGGGGACCTCATCGTGTCTTGCGGATTGGAGGACGTGCGAATAGTGGACATGGAACAGACGATCGGACGGGCGGTGGATATGGAATCGGTAAAAGATGCCGTTGCCAGAGCTTACAGTGAGGTTTTCGAGGTATTTCTCGAACGCTCGTCTCTGGAAAGGGCCATAAGATAGCTACGTCCGCCGACGGCACAACAAAGGTCCGGTATCGGTGACGGTTTTATTGAGCTACGGGGTGCGCAATCTTCGCGCACGGATGTTTACCACCGCTCTGACGGCCTCCGGCATGGCCATGGTCACGTTTGTGTTTACCGCCGTGTTAATGTTGGCGGAAGGGCTCGAACGGACGCTTGCGGACACGGGTTCGCCCGATAATGTCGTGATATTGAGAAGGTCTGCCGAAACGGAGGTGAGCAGCATCATTTCCCGTTACGAGGCCGCGCAGATAGAAGTGGGGCCGGAACCGGATCACACAGTACAGGGCGAACCGATGATCTCCAAGGAATCGGTGGTCCTGGTAACGCTTCCCAAGAAAAACTCCCCCAAACCTACCAATGTGGTCGTCCGCGGGGTGGGCCCGTGGTCCGTCAGGCTTCGCCCCCAGGTGAGGCTGAAGTCGGGCCGCATGTTTCGACCGGGGTCCCACGAGATCATTGCCGGCAGCAGCGCAGCGCGACGGATTACCGGATTGGAATTGAACGGTGAGCTTCGATTCGCCTTGAGGGAATGGAGAGTCGTCGGTATCTTCGACGCCGCGGACACTGCGTTCGATTCGGAAATATGGGGGGACGCGGATCAACTCATGGACGCATTCCGAAGAAACAGCTATTCGGCCATGATTGTAAGGGTGTCGGGACCGGGTTCCTTTGACCGCCTGAAGAAGCGAATAGAAAACGACCCCCGGATGACCGTTCAGGCAAAACGCGAAATAGCTTTCTACAGAGAGCAATCGGAGGTCATGACCAAGTTCATTCGTATCCTCGGTATTGTTACGACGGGGTTCTTCAGTTTCGGGGCCATACTCGGTGCGATGGTGACGATGTATACGGCGGTGGCCAACCGTACCAAAGAGATCGGAACCTTACGTGCGCTGGGGTTCTCACGGGCCGGAGTACTCTCGTCGTTTCTCGCTGAATCGGTGTTCTTGGGCGTGCTGGGAGGGGGCGTCGGAGTGGCCGCGAGCTCTCTGCTTCAGTTGGTAACCATATCTACGCTGAATTGGGAAACTTTCTCGGAGCTGGCCTTCGGTTTCACGCTTACCGGCGGCATCGCGGCCTACGCCATCGGGTTTTCCGCCTTCATGGGGTTCATCGGCGGGCTCGTACCGGCCTGGACCGCTGCTCGACTCAAGATTGTGGACGCTCTCAGGGCTTCTTAGTAAAGCGCTTGGATATTATAGTGTCACGCGCTGAGAATTGCGGGAACCCTGAACGGTTGAGTGAATCGAAACAAACATCGGTAGGGGCGGGGTTTATCCCCGCCCGTTCCCTGGACGCGGACGGCGGGCGGGGATAAACCCCGCCCCTACGGGAGCCGTCAATAGTCCCGGGACGCCGGCTCATCACCCAACACCAAAGCATACCCACGTACTCATGAACGGCCCCTTGCGATGCCGCCAAAGACTGAGCGTCCGGCAGTAGACTCAAGGGAAACGGCGGAAGCTCGGCTCTCTTGAATTCGCAGGGAGCGGCCAAGGGCTCGGCGCCGGCGTTCCTGAACAGCATCATCGCCCGCGGCATATGAACGGCCGACGTGACGAGCGCGAACGCCTTCCCGCCCGTCAGGGGGGTGATGAGGCGGGCTTCGTCCGCCGTATCCAGGGCCTCGACGACCAAAGCGAACGATCCCCTGGGAACCCCGAGTTCGATCGGTAATTCCGCCATGGCTCCGGGGTCGCTCGCCTGGGATTTGAGACCGAACCCGGAGAATATAATCCTGCTGCCCGGCATCCTCTTCCATAGACGGACGCCTTCCATCACCCGAAAGATATTGCCGTCCACCCTGTCTCCCGGAGTCCGGCCGTCCCTACGGGCGCCGCCTCCAAGAACCACGATATTATCGATCCCGCTCCCGGCAAGCCGTAACGGGTCGGCATAGGGTCCCGCCCGCTCTTGTAGGTCCGCTACAAGGAAGCAGGACGTCAAAGGGATTGAACAGACGTAGAGAAAAGAAGAACCGGCCGCAATTAGGAGTATCCCGCCCCGGCGGGCATGGGCCTTGATCAACAACAGCAGACCGGTGCATATGAGCGCCAGCGTCATCCCAACAGGATAAACGAGTACTGAAATCGTCTTCTTACAGAGGAAAACAAGCGTGTCCACGATGACCCAGTTTACTCCGCCTTCATCTCCATGTAATTTCCGGGTAGTTCCTCGGAGGCATCCTGGAGTATCGCAACTTCGGATAGCCCACCATCACCGCACCGAAGCACTCGTGACCACCGGGCAGGCCCAGCGCGGCCGGCAATGGGGGGTACGCGACGGATGCCGCTGTGAAGTACCCCGCCCAGCAGGTGCCGAGGCCCATGGATGTGGCGGCCAGTTCCATGTAGGTCAGGGCGATCACGGCCGCGTTTCGGGCCGGCAACAACTCCGCCGGGGCGTGAGCGCAGATCAGATGCGGAGCCCCGCGCAGGACCATGTCCTTGCCGAGTTCCCAGGCGGCTATGATGCGATCGAATCTCCAGTAGGCGGCAATGTCGGGCTGAGTAACGGTTAGGGTACGCATCCAGTCGATGACCATTCCCGCCAACCTATTGACTTCGGCCGGCGATTCAATGACCAACCACCGCACAGGTTGAAGATTGTGCCCCGACGGCGCGTAGCGGGCCGTTTCGATGAGCCGAGTCAAAACTTCTCGCTCCACGGTTCGATCCTTGTACACTCGGATCGATCGGCGACAGCGCAAGAAGTGCTCGGCCTGATCCGCGGTCAATTTCTTTTCCGGCTCAACGTGTCGGCAGGCTTCCGGGCCGAACGATTTCAGCACCATGGCCTCGTGGGGGCAGACGGCGACGCAATGACCGCACCTGATGCAGAGTTCGGCCCCCTCATCGACGGGCAAGGGGAAATCGTCCCCGGTTTGTATGATAAGAGCCCTAGGGCATACGGCCGCGCAGTAGCCGTCCCTCCTGCACTTTGTCTCGTCTACGGTGAAATAGCTCATTCGTACTTCTCTAC
>JAZDOF010000444.1:0-5099 GCA_043799015.1 Pseudomonadota bacterium
GGGAACCCTGACGGTTTGTGTGAATCGAAAAAAACATCGGTTGGGGGGTTTATCCGCGCCCGCCGTCGGCATCCTGGGAACGGGGGGGTTTAAACCCCGCCCCTACGTTACCTTGGTTCCGCCGGGCCGGCTTTGCCGCAAAATTCAAGGAGCGTCACTATAACAAGTTTACGCTTTCCTTTGCCGCTTCCCTAAGTCCGTCCCTCTGACGCGCGGCTTCCATGAGCATGAATTCACCTCTTTTGTTTATGGTTACGCACTCCGGTTCACGCCATGGAAGACTGGAAAAATTTCCGCCCTTGAAAGTGAGACACTGATAAAGCGCTTCTTCTCCCTCCATGTCGCCGCACACGGCATGAGGTATCTCGCCCTTATCGATGAAGAGAAGCCCTCGAAGTCCATCCTTGGAGAGTATTTCCAGGACCACCTGTTGGCCGGTAAAGAGGAGCAATTGAACGTACTCGAGAATATCGATGCCGTAAATGCTGCCGGAAAACGCCGCTTGGGTGAGGGCTCCTTTGATCTCTTTGTCCACTATTTCAAGTAGTTGGGAGACCTTCACCGGCTTCTCCACCACCCGGTCCACATCCGGGTGGAGGCGTATTTCGTCGCCCGCCGGGCCGGTTTCACGTTCGGTGAGCATAATGAAGGGGGGGACCGGGCAAGCCTTTCTCGCGCAGATATCCCGCAACGAGCGACTTACCTCCCAGCCGCTCATTCCCGGCATTGCCAAATCGCACACTACGGCATCCACCTCTTCTTCCTCGAACAGTTTGAGTCCTTGTTGGCCGGTGAATGCCACAAAAGTGGTTTGGCCCAGTCTTTTCAGTCCTTTCTCGATCAGTCTCAGAGCGTGTTCATCATCGTCTATAAGAAGTATCCGAAACTTTCGTTCCCCGAAATCCTTCGGCATGGGTTCGATTTCAGCGGGTTGTTGTTCTACCCGAGGCAGCCCGACTATGATGGTGGTTCCCACTCCAACTCGGCTGGAAACGGTTACCCGACCGCGATGGCGACGGATAATACCCAAGCTTACGGACAGCCCCATTCCCGAATGGGATGACTTGGTGGTCCAGAAGGGCTCGAACATCTTTTCCAGGTCCTCTTTCGGGATGCCCTCCCCTTCGTCTTGAACCTGCAGAATAACCTGGTCACCTTCGGTATAGGTCCTTACCCGCATTTCACCCCCGATTGCCAATGCTTCGGCCGCGTTCTTGAGCAGGTTTACCACCACTTCCACCAGCTCGTCTTCTTCTCCCGCGATCATGCAATCCGGCTGCAAATCCAACTTTACCGTAACGGGGACGGCGTGACTGGTGTCGGGCCGCCACCAAAGCTTCCTCTTCTCCACCCCTTCCTTGACCGAGTCGCTCAGGTCGAACACCCTGCTCTGAGGAGCCATGGTTACGGAGCGTGCCCCGGCAAATTGCTGGAGACGTCTGACGGTTTGAACGCTGGTATGGACGCTGTCACGGATTTTCAGGATCAGGTCTCTGGCTTCCGAGAAGTTGCGTGCATCCATGCTGGTGAGGGCCATTTGGGCATCCGCGGACACACTCCTCAAGGAGGTGTTGAAGTTGTGGGCCACCCCGTCGGCGATAGCGACCACGGCCTTGAGTCGTTCGGACCTCACGCGCAAACCCTCGGCCCTTTTTTGGTCCGTAATGTCTTCGATGACGACCTGCGCGCCCTTTGTGGCGTTGTCCGCACTTCGCAGCGGCACCACATGGACCCTGGTATATATCTGCCTTCCTCTTTTGCTGCGGTAGGGGAATTCTCCCATATTAGCCTGTCCGGTTTCCAAGCACCGGCGGATTGCGCTTGAAACGCGGGTTTCCACCAATGGGGTAAAAGTAAGGAGATTGATGAACTCCTTCGCTTCCTCCACCGGTGAATCCAGAATGCTGAGGACGGCAGGATTCAGGTCGGTTACTCTACCGTCGGTATCGCAAAGGACGATTCCCACGGGTGATTCTTCCACCAGCATGCGGAATTTCGATTCGCTCTCCCGCAACGCGTCTTCTCCTGCCTTACGGGATGTAATATCCCTCGACATACCGAGAATACCCGCGGGCCGACCCACATCATCCCTCAGGAAAGCCGCGGTAACCTCGAAGCTGCGAAGGGAGCCGTCCTTGTGGTACTGCGCGATTTCCTCAGTGCGCGACATTGCCCGCTCTTGGGGATTCTTTTTCTCGATCTCGAGCTCATCGAGGAGGGCCTTGAGAACGCGATGCTTGGACTCGGGAGTAAGTATCTCGAGGGGATTGAGCCTCATTATTTCGTCGACATCGTACCCCAAAACATTCCTGACGGATGGGCTGACATAGGTGTATTTGAGGTTCAAGTCCAGCATCCACAAGATGTCTTTGGCACTTTCCGCAAACGTCTTGAATCTGCGCTCGCTTTGAGTCAACCCCGATCGCGCCGCTTCGGCGGCTTCCTCCAGCCGCCTGTGGTCGAGTACTTGTTTGACCACGAATCTGACGAGGTGCAGGAACCCCCCCTGTGCATCCTTAATAATGTAATCATCCGCGCCCATGCGTAGCGCTTCGGCGGCAATGACTTCGCTTCCCGGATTCACCACCATTATGGTCGGAGGAAGGAGACCCTTGGAACCCAGGGCGTGTATCACGGCAAGTCCGTGGACCGACGGGAGATTGTACTCTATGGTCGCTACGTCGTAACCGGTCTGTTCACAGGCGGCAAGGCCTTCCTGTCCATCCGTGACCACGTCGACCAGATAACCCGACTTTTCAAGGACTTCTTGAACCGACGTCCCGGAACCGGCATCTTCCGCCATGTACAGGAGCCGCTGGGGGTCTTGTTCCACCATGGTTGTCACTGCCTGTTCGCTGGTGTTCGTGAATGGGGTGCTAGGGCTCCCCATAAGGTCTTGGGCGGCTCGGCCGATATTTCCAAGCCGTCTCAGGCGGCGATGGGGCTCTGACGTATATTCTCAGAGCGCATGGTTCGACAGAATACAGGTACCATGTGTCCTTGGCAAGATCGTTGTATCGGTTCCATCCCGCCGGACCCATTCTTAACGCCGCTATGGACCTAAGCCGCACTGCGAATACCGTTATCGGCTCCATGCACAGCCGCGGACCGGGGAGATTCGGTCCTGTCGGTCCCTGATGACCGCTGTCCCTCGGGCATTATATATGGCTCAAGATACGTCGGGACTGATATGATGACCTCCGCTCGACGGAAGCTCCTCGGTCGATGTCGGCGGCGAGCTCTTCTTTTTCGTTTAGGAACAAAGGGATGATCACTTTTGCGGTCGTTGTTCTTCTCGCCATCCTCGTAGCGGCGTTCTGCGGTTTTCTTGAAGCGACCCTGTACAGCACTTCTCTCTCGACCCTCGAGGCGGAACGAGATTCGGGGTCAAAGAGGGCTTCGGCCAAACGCTTCATCGCCATGAAAACCAATATCGGCGTATCCATCGCCTCGATTCTTGTTCTCAATACTCTTGCGGTAAGCGGTGGAGCAACGCTTGTCGGAATGCTCGCAGGCGATGTTCTCGGTCCGCGATTGTTGCCGGTCTTCTCCGCGCTTTTCAGTTTCGCGATACTTCTTTTTGCCGAAATCACGCCCAAAACCCTCGCCGCGATTCATTGGAGGAAATGCTGGCCTCTTATTATATGGCCGCTCACGGCAATGAACGTGGTTTTCTACCCTATCGTAGTCGCAACAAGGTGGTTTTCCCGCGTTTTGGCGGGGGGCGAGTCCCAAGACTCCGTGACCGAGGCGGAAATCCTGGCGGTAGTACGGATGGGGGCCAAGTACGGACAAATCTCGGAGAAGGAGAGCCGTTTGGTCCACAACATTATTAACCTCGAAGAAAAACAGGTAAGGAAAATCATGACGCCGCGCACGGTCGTGTTCTCCCTCGATGGTGCTCTCACCGTAGGCGAAGCGGCTCGGGCCGCCGAAGGAAAAGGACTGACGCGTATCCCCATATACGAAGAGGACCGCGAGGACATCATCGGATACGTGCTTAGTCACGACCTTTTTTCCACAAAGACGCTGAGAGAGCCCAACGCGTCCATACGCACCCTGGCCAAGCCCATATCGTTCATACCTGAGACCGCCAACGTACTGGCCCTGCTCACTACTTCCCTTGAACTACGCAATCACATTTTCGTGGTTGTGGACGAATGGGGCAGCATGGCGGGAATAGTGACGTTGGAAGACGTGATCGAAGAGATACTGGGGCACGAAATCGTGGACGAAACGGACAAGTCCGTGAATCTCAGGGAAACGGCCCGAAAGAGACGGCGTCAGAAGCCGAGTGAGTAGCGACGACACGCGTTCAAAGGCGATGAGCCGGGAGGAAGAGCCGGAGAAAAGGGGTCGGATTGAAATCCACGACTGCCGTATGGGATATGCGTGAAAATGACGAAGCGGCCGACTGATAACATATTGAATTTATTTGTGCGTTTTTAGTGCCGTGTGAGAATCCAGCATCCGGAAAAACCAACCGTGCAGCCGCGTCCAAACCACTCGGGATGGCCTCTACATAACCAAGTGATATTAAACGAATAATATTACGCCCTACCCTACCCTCCAGCCGGCACGCGATTTGCTCTATGGATGGGCATGGAAGATAGCGTGGAGCAACAGCGTCCTAGAGCCACAGGGGCCGATTCGACGGAGTCTATTGTCCACCCGTGGGCGGTAATGGTGCCGCCGGCGGGTACGAACAGCAGCCGTCTCCTCACTTCGCACCCCATACCCATGCGGGCAACTGTCCCGCGTAGGCGTCGATTCGGTCCCAATCTTCCTTAATTTGCCCTCCAACGAGCCGGATTCCCGCTTTAGGGACTGTATCCGGCCACATCATACCTCTGATAACCGTGGTCTTACCCCCAACAAGTCTGTCCGTTGGGGGTATTCTTTTTTTTGCGGCGGTCTAGTGCGGCGTTCTGTTAACTCGCGAATATCTAATCACAACCCCCCAGACACGAAACAATCAAAGGTCGACTCTCTTCGCGTCTTCCAGCCTTCGTGGTTGATTATTTCTTAGGGGTACTTGCAGGATCGCGATATCATCATGTCGGACGGGTTACCGTAAGATTCGCGGGTATGGGAAGACG
>JAZDOF010000488.1:0-2026 GCA_043799015.1 Pseudomonadota bacterium
TCCAGGCTCGGACGCTCGGGGTGAATAGCCGAGCTGGAAGATCCTCACAATTTGACCTATATACTCGATCGATCTGCAATGCCGGCACCGTTATCCGCTAGTTGATATTTCAACGTTTTTTTGATTTATGACGTGTGAGGGTGACACAAATATTGAGTTCGTCACCATGTGCGTACTGTTGTTACACGGACCACCGACCGCATCTTACCCACGGAGATCCCATGATGTCAAATATGTATGTGGAAAACGCATCAGGGAAGGGTAAAGCCATGGAAAAGGCAAAATCGGCTTGTTCCCGGTCCGGAGGCCGGTCGGCTAATCTACGGCGACGCTCCTTCGGGGTCGCGAGAATCGCTTGAAATACGTCACCGAATTTAGGAAACGCGACGGTGAGCTAAGAAGGTAGGAGGGGTTGACACGAAGTAGACCTTGATTTACCTGATGGTAAAGAGTGCGCTCAGGACTTTTTGTAGGCCCTGATCGGCAGTCCGAAGGGCCGCATGGGCCGGGTTTTATCGGAGGAATATGCTATGCGCGAAGACAAGTTCACCCTCAAGTCGATCGAAGCTATCCAATCGGCGCAAAACGCGGCCGCGAATCACGGTTCTCCGCAGGTGGAAGGCGAGCATCTGCTCTGGGCACTGCTTCAGGACAAGGAAGGCACTTGCGTGGAGATCATCAAGAGGCTCGGCGTTGACCTGCCGCGCTTGGAGGCGGATATCCAAGCCTCTTTGGATAGGTTGCCCCGGCAGACGGGTTCCGCAGGCGACCGCTATTTCGCCGACTCCTTGAGAGCGTCACTGGAAGCCGCTTTCAAGGAGATGGAGCAGCTCAGGGATGAATTCGTATCCGTGGAGCATTTACTTATAGCGTTGGCCGAGACGAGCGGGACCGGGGCGGAACGTGTGCTCCGGCGGCACGGGGTTACGAAAGAAAAAATATACACGGTCCTCACCGACATTCGGGGCACCCAGCGGGTCACGGATCAGAACCCCGAAGAGAAATATCAGGCCTTGCAGCGCTTCACAAAAGACCTGAAGGAACTCGCCCGTAATGGGAAGCGCGACCCCGTAATCGGTCGTGATGACGAGATACGCAGGATCATACAGGTCCTGTCCCGGCGCACCAAGAACAACCCGGTTCTCATCGGAGATCCGGGAGTGGGCAAAACGGCGATAGTGGAAGGCCTCGCCGGTCGCATCGTATCGGGCGATGTGCCCGAGTCTTTGAAGAACAAGAGCGTGCTTGCCCTGGACATTGGTCAACTGATAGCCGGGGCCAAATACAGGGGTGAATTCGAGGACCGTTTGAAGGCCGTAATGAAAGAAGTGACCGCAGCCGCGGGTGAGATCATCCTCTTCATAGATGAGATGCATACCATCGTGGGAGCGGGAGCGGCCGAGGGCGCGGTGGATGCGTCCAACATGCTCAAGCCGGCTTTGGCAAGAGGTGAGTTGCGTTGCGTCGGTGCCACCACCATAAACGAGTACAGAAAGTACGTTGAAAAGGACGCCGCTCTGGAGCGCAGGTTTCAACCTGTTTTAGTGTCGGAACCCTCGGTGGAAGACTCGATTTCTATTCTGCGAGGCCTTAAGGAGCGTTACGAAGTACACCACGGGGTGCGGATTCAGGACGCCGCCATTATCGCCGCGGTGAATCTGTCGCATCGTTACATCACCGATCGTTTTCTCCCCGACAAAGCCATAGATCTCATCGACGAGGCGGCTTCGCGGCTCAGGATAGAGATTGATTCGATGCCGACGGAGATCGACGAGATAGATCGACGGATAATACAGCTCCGAATCGAACAACAAGCCCTCACGAAGGAACGGGACGCGGCCGGCAAAGAGCGTTTGCAGAAGGTTCAGACCGAGATGGAGAGGCAACAAAAGGAGTCCGACCGACTCAAGGAGAAGTGGCGGGCGGAGAAGAAAATAATAGTGGAAATCCATCGACTAAAGGAACGTCAGGAACGGGCGAAGCAGGAGGAGGTTAAGGCCGTCAGGGAAGGGGACCTCAATCGGGC
>JAZDOF010000546.1:0-8945 GCA_043799015.1 Pseudomonadota bacterium
AGTCTTGAACGCAACGCTTCGAGCGTGTTGGTGGTCATCGGCGACCTCCATCTGTTGGTGGACATAGGGCCGGGTACTATGCGTCGATTGTGCGAAGCCGGCATCGATGCCAGGCTAATCGACGCCATACTTCTGACCCACTTTCATCCCGACCACGTTTCGGACCTGGTTGCATTTCTTTTCGCGTCCAACTATGGGTCCGGCCCCTTGCGTCAAGCTCGGTTCGCGGTAATCGGTCCAACGGGGCTGAAACAATTCCTTGACGGATTGGTCGAAGTCTACAGACACTGGATTGTGCCCACCGGCGACAGAATGCTCACAATGGAAATGAACAGCGACCGTCCGGATTTGCTTGATTGGCAAGGAACTACGATACGGAGCACGCCGGCCGCCCATTCAGGGCCTTCCTTGTCCTATCGGATCGAAGCGGATGGCGCTTCAGTTACCTTTTCCGGCGATACCGACGTATGCGAAGGTCTCACGGACCTTGCGCACGGGACCGATCTCCTGGTATGTGAATGCTCTATGCCCGACGGCTGGAAGGTTCCCGGCCATCTGATTCCCTCCGAGGCAGGGACCATTGCGGCCCGGGCGGCTGCGAAAAAGCTGGTCTTGACCCATTTCTATCCGCCCTGCGACTCGGCGGACGTCGTGGAAGAGGCCTCACGGGTTTATCCCCGCGAGGTGGTTAAGGCCTACGATCACATGGTTGTTGAAGTAACGACGGACCCGGTGCATATGCCCGATACAGCCGATTAGGGCCGTTGAAGGTAGATGCCTTGTTCTTTGGGGGTGTCCCGTCGTTGGTTCCTCGAAATCCTGATAGAGGGCATAAAGCCGATGCCGAGAGTTTTGTCCTTTTCACGCGTCCTCACCCTCTGTCCCTCTCCAAGTTTGGAGAGGGAAAAAAGGAACGAACTTTTGGCTGCCGGTATAAAGGAACGAGTCTTTGGCTACAGGTACGGAGAAGGGTAAAACAAAAGGTTTAGCCGGCCGATTTCCCCTCAAGCTGTTCTTCAGCGCGTTTGTGGTGATCCCCTTGGTGATACTGGTGGAGGTCCCCGTGTTCTTGGCCGGGGCGCTTTTGGGATCCCTTGCCGTATATTCCCGAGATTTGCCGGAAATACCTGAACTCAATAGGTACCAACCGAGGACCGTGTCCACGTTCTATGCCGACGATGGGACCGTCATAGGCGTGTTTTACAAGGAAAAAAGGTTTGTGGCCGACCTTGAGCAGATGCCGCAACATCTTATCAATGCGTTTCTCGCCGCTGAGGACAACCGCTTCTTCGTTCACCCCGGCGTCGATTGGCTGGGCATTTTGAGGGCCGTGGGGAGCAACCTCAAGAATCGCAAGCTCGGGCAAGGCGGCAGCACCATCACCATGCAGGTGGCACGGAATTTCCTCCTTGGCACTCAAAAGAAGACGTTTTCACGCAAAATCAAGGAAATGATACTTGCCGTTCGTCTTGAGAAGGTCTGGGGTAAGAAGAAGATATTGTATGTTTATCTGAACGAAATATATCTCGGTGACGGGTGCTATGGGATCGAAGCCGCATCGAGAAACTACTTCGATAAACCCATGGAGCATCTCACCGTTTCCGAATCGGCTCTAATCGCGGGTCTCGTCGCCAGCCCCTCGCGCTACAATCCCTTCAAGAGCGAAGAACTGGCCCGGAATAGAAAGAACACCGTGCTCGGCCGCATGCTTCGATTCGGATATGTAGATCAATCTCAACATGATGAAGCCAAGAACCGGCAGATGGAATTCCGGCGATCATCGGTCCGGCCTTTCGATTTGGTCCCGGATTTCGCGGAGGCGGTCCGCCGTTATGTTATGGAAAGGTACGGCGCGGACAAGTTGTACAACGAGGGACTCAAGGTCTTCACCACTTGTAAGACTGATTTTCAGCGTCATGCCATCGAGGCGGTACGACAGGGCCTCCAGGAGATAAGGGAGCGACACAAGCACTTTTCCATCCTACGATCCGTTCCGCCTGAACAAATTCAAGAATTGCTCGAAGACCGCAAGACACCCGTTCTCAAGGAGGGAGACCTTTACCAAGCGGTGGTTACAAGGGTGCGAGGTAAGAAGAAGGAGACCGACCTGGACATCGCGCTCAGCAAGAAGATGCGCGGCATCGTGCATCTTGACTACGGGACGTCGGCATTCAAGGTGGGGCACATAATTTCCTTAAAATTCGACCGCCATCTCGAGGAAGTACCTCTCTTCAATCTTGATGACAGTCCCACGTTGCAAGCCGCAATGGTAGTCTTGGAGAACCGTACCGGATACGTAAGAGCCCTTGTGGGGGGCTCCGGCGAAGAACGCTTCAAGTTCAATCGAGCAACCCAGGGGAGACGCCAGCCCGGCAGCGCATTCAAGCCGATCATTTACTCGTCGGCCATCGAACGCAAGTCCTACAGTCCCGCCACCGTTATTGTCGATGAACCGCTGGTGGTGGATCTGGAAAAGAAGGACGAAACCGAGGAATGGGCGCCCAGAAATTCGGGAGGGAATTTCCTTGGACCCGTCAGCATGCGCCGGGCCCTTGAGCTTTCGCGAAACATCTGCACCATCAAAATCCTCATGGACGTCGGCTTGGACCCGGTATTCGAGATGGCACGAAAAATGGGCATCGAATCGAAACTGGGCCGTAACCTTTCCCTGAGCCTTGGCGCCTCCGAGGTCTCTCTCTTCGAGATGACCTCCGCGTATACGGTCTTTCCCAATAGCGGGGTTCACGTCGAGCCCACCATGGTTAAGCGAATCGAGGACAGATACGGAAACGTGCTCGAAGACAATACCGAAGTACCTTTGCTGGACGAAAGCGAAATCCCGCGTCCGACCCCTCGTGAGGAATTCCGTCAATCCGGGTTTGCACAGGGTGCGGGAAATGTGAAACAGATATTTGAGGAGGATTTGACCGACCGAACGTCCGCCCAAGACGAACAGGACTCGCGTAAGAAAGCCGAGAGGGAGAAGCTCGCAAACAAGTTGAAAAGCGGGGAAGGCTCCCAGGAGGGGGAGTTTGACCGAGAAACGACGAACGCGGAACCGATTCGTCCGCCCAAACCCAGGGTTGTGCGGGCGGCCATGTCCCCGCAAACGGCTTACATCATGACGGACCTTCTTCGAGGCGGAATTCGATCGGGCACGGGCGCCGGAATGGCGAAATATCTGACCAGAAAGGATATTGGAGGGAAGACGGGCACCACCAATAATGTGGAGGACGCATGGTTCATCGGGTTCAACCCTGATTACTGCGCCGGAGTATGGGTCGGTTTCGATGAAAAGAGGCCTATGGGCGCGGGTGAGGAGGGAGGACGGGCCGCCCTTCCCGTCTGGGGTCACTTCATGAAGGAGATCCTCAAGGACAAGACGCAGAAAGAGTTCCCGGTCCCCCCGCAAATCACTTTCATGGACGTAATGACGTTTGCAGGAGCGCCAAACGAAGGGACCGTCCCCAAGACCGTAAGGGAACCCGTGTACACGCCATTCATCGGAAGGACCTTGGTGCTCTCGCCTTTGGATCCGCCCGAGAGTTTGAACACCTTCAGGAACCCGGCGGGCCCTCCACCCCCGGACGGTGACCGGCCGCCTCAGCGATCCCCTTTAACGGGAGCACCGGTGCAAACTCCAGGGACTATCCGTCCGAACGCGAACAACGCTTTGCCGGCCGCGCAGCCCGTGGCTCCCGTCCGAGGGCCATCTCAACTTCCTCAAGGCGTGCCGGATCGGGCCGGATCCGCCACCCAGCAGAGCTCGGGCGACCAACGGGGCACCAAGGGCCTGTCTCCCGGCGGCCCCCGTGGCGACACTGCGCCGGAACCCAGGCAAATGCGCTCACCCGATAAGCCGGCCGCCAACCGCTACGTGCCGGCCGCGCCTCGACCGGGCGCGGGAACCGATCCCGGTCGGCCCCCCGGACATCGCACACTGGATTATAAGCCCTCGGATTCGTCCAAGCAGAAGCCCGCCAAAGAAAGCGGTCGTGATGTCGGCAAAGAGGCCGGCAGGCGGTAGAACGCCCTACTGAGACTCGATCATCAATCCGGGCATCCCATGGCCGCGGCCGTTTCCTGATCACCCGGACGGTTGCGTGTCATAAGGTACCGTGCAAGGGCCGCCCTCTCCTGCGGGGTTTTGTTTTGCCGTAAATCGCTTTTGGCCGAGATTGATCGGGTCTTGATCCGGACTACCGTACAAGCGCGGTAAGCAGGCATGTCGTCCGTGACGAGCGGACAATCGGAACGTTTTTCATGCGCGGCCACCAAAGCGTTCAGGGCTCCGGTTTTTTCAAGGCCCTCGGGCACTACGCCGGCTTCCCCCCGAATCACTACGCAGTGGTAGAATTGATGGACGCCGCAGGCGCCCTTTTCCGGTTCATAGCCGGCATCAATATAGGCCAACGGCACATCAACCTCGAAGCAGACTTTTGGATCCCGCAGGATATTGTCCAGCTTTTCGCCGGTCCGTGCGCTGTGGAAATATATGCATCCTTCATGCCATACGTAATTCACCGCGGTAATGTAAGGGTATCCGTCCACCCCGTTGGTGGCCATCCTACCAATGGTGGATGAACGAAGTATCCCGTCTATCTCGGCGGGATACTTCACTTCACAATGTTGACTCCTCATGGTCCCCGGTTCCTTTCCGGCCGGCGTACAATCTACAGGTACCCCAACTCTTCAAGCCGTTTCTTGATGATTTCTTCTTCTTCCTCAGTGTACCCGACAGGTCCGCGTTCAGGCGCTGACACGGACGGGGCGCCTGGGGCGCCGAATGCCGCGCGTTGGTCTCCATGCTCGGTAAGGCCCTCGGGCCCTATCACTCGGCCCGCGAGATCCGAGGGCACGGATACCCCAAAATGGGACAGAATGGTGGGAGTTATGTCGAGCAGCGATAAGCCCTTTACCTCGCGACCGTCGACGATCCCGTTACGGAGGTCACTTAAGCGCGTACACGTGAAGACCCCTTCCGGGTCGTGATTGGCGTCGTCCGGTCCTTTGTCGTTGTCCGAACGGAAGATGGAATCGGTGCCCACGGTTCCGACGGCTCGCCGGTTAAGATCGTCGAAGTAGACTATTAGATCGGGGGGGACTTCTTTGCAGGCCCGATAAAGCTCTTCCGGGCGGATAACCCGATTTACCGACGGCCGGTTCCCGTCTTCACGTATGACCGCGAGCTCTTCCGCCAGCTCATCCCTTACGCGATGATAGTCCGAGGGGTCTACGATACCGGAGGGTTCGCGTCCCTGTACATTCAGAAAAATCCGGGCGTAATAACCACCGTCGCTCCATGCCTTTGTTCGGGACCAATCGATCATGTCCGGCGTAAGGTACGTTTCCGTTTCCGGGCGTGCCTTGAGCGCCAGAAATCCCCGGCGGATCAACCATTCGTTGATGCTGACGCCCCCGAGCATGCTCTTGGCCCCGTGATCCGACATCACCATGACGACGGCATCATCGCCGAGCCTGGCAAGAAACGACCCTATCAGGCCATCTATGTGGCCGTAGAAATCCCGTATTACGTCCTTGCGGGGGTTGTCCGCCTCATACAAAGGGTGATCCCGGTTCGAGTACCGCCAAAAACCGTGATGGAGCCTATCCGTGGCGATCTCCACCATCATGAAGAAGTGCCACGGGTAACGAGTGATGAGTTCGCCCGCCGCTCGGAACCGTCCGGATGCCATCAGCCGAAGATCCCGGAGCAGGCGGTCTTTGTCTTCAGTGCGGAACTCCTCCACGTCAACCATATAACGGCCGCCCGCCAGGCGATGGACCTCCTCCGCCAACTCGGGCGGGTAAGTGAAGCGCGCATCGGCGCCGGGGGACAGGAAGCCGGGACGGTTATGCCGTTATGCGGCACCGCGGGGTACGTTTGGGGGATGCCTACAAGAATGGACCTGAGACCGGCTTGTTCCAAGTAATCCCAAGCTCGTGGGTATTTTACGTGAGTCGCGTTGGATGTGACGGTGGAATGATAACTCCTGTCCACACGATTGCGGAACCCGTACATGCCCAGCTCTCCGGGGTCCCGCCCGGTTGTGGCGGTGGTCCATGCGGGAATTGTTATGGGAGGGTCTGTGGACTTAAGCCGCCCCCATATCCCATGTCGCATAAGCGCTCCGAGGTTTGGGAGGTTGCGACCGACGTCTCCGAATAGGATCGACGGAGGAACGCAATCAAGGCCTATCACGGCCAATTTGCCTCTTCGTCTCGCCGAACCGATCGGCCGGGTACTCCCGCTCCCTTGGCCCGACGGGCCCCGTCCGGCATGCTCATCTCCTTCCAAGCGACCCGGTGCGGGAAGGCTTTCGGCATCCACTCCCCGAAGCTTGGGAAAGCGGACGTCAAGGAATGCGACCAAGTCCCGTAGGGATGCGTCTTCACCCTGATGACCGGTTGAGATCGACGCGTCCGGTTGCTCCGGCGGCTCGTAAACCGCGGAAACCCCCGTGAAGTCTTTGATTATTCCCTGACGTGCTTTCTTGTAATGCCCCTTCGGGTCGCGGGACTCGCAGACATCGAGCGGGCAGTCAACGTACACTTCCACGTATACTTCTTTTGGAAAGATCGAACGCAATGCCCGTCTTAGAATTTCTTGCGGAGTAATGAACGCCGCCACCACGGTAAGGCCGACATAACAAAGGATCTTTGCCGTTTCACCGGCCCTTCGGATGTTTTCGGCGCGGTCCATGACCGAAAAACCCAAATCGCGGTTCAAGCCGGTTCTTAGCACGTCTCCGTCCAACAGCATGTGGGGAATTCCACGCGAATCGAGGACCCGTACCAGGCCCTCGGCCAAGGTGGACTTGCCCGAACCGGGCAATCCCGTCAACCAGATTACTCTTCCTATTTTTTCCGTCATTTTATTAGATTCACCGGTCATCTTTGCTATTCCAGGGTCCCAGCGGGCTTCCGCCTAATAAGAGCGGCGAAAAATCCGTCAACCGAGGCGTCTCGCGGAGGTGGAAAGGTACGGAAGAAGCCGTCGTCGCCCCAAAACGCCGGCCCCGCTCCGTCGACGCCCGTCGGGCCAACCAGTTCGAAATCGAGGTTTGTTTCCAGGAAACGGTTTATGACTTCAACCGTTTCTTCCCGTGTTACGGTGCAAACCGAGTAAACCAACATGCCGCCCGGTCTCAAGGCCGGGGCACCGGCACGAAGGATGTTCAATTGGACCTCGCGGAATTGAGCGGCGTCTTGGGGTCTGATCCGGTACTTGGCCTCCGGATTGTGCCTGAGCACCCCTAGGTTAGTACAAGGCGCATCTACCAATACACGGTCGAACAAGCCCAAAGTCTTTACGAAGCCCGCCTCCGTCACGTCTCCCTGTACGACGCGAACCGTATCGGCCCCCATCCTATGAAGCCGGCGGGTGGTGTCATCGGCACGGGCCGGGTCGGAATCGGTCGCGATTATCTCTCCGGAGTTCAGCATCAAGGCGGCGATGTGAGACGTCTTATTGCCGGGGGCCGCACACGCGTCGAGAACACGCAGGCCGGGCCGAAGATCCAACAACGGCGCGATCATCTGAGACGCCGCGTCCTGTACTATGAAGAGGCCTTCCTCATATCCCGGCACCCGTCGGACAGGACGTCCGCCCGTCCTAACGATGAAGGCGTCCGGGCATATGCCCACATCACCATATTCGACGCCGTGTGCCTTCCAAAGCCCTTTCAATTCCTCGGCAACGGTCTTGAGTCGATTCACACGCAACGTCAACGGAGCGCGTGAATTGTTCGCCTCCAGAACACGCACGGTTTCATCCGGGCCCATTTCTACCAGCCACCGACGAACAAGCCATGACGGGTGTGAATAGTACAGCCCCAAAGAATCGGCATCACGGCCTGCCGGACCTGCTTTGCCGGTCCCTTCACGAATGGAGCGTCGAAGCACCGCATTGACGAACGAAGCCGTGGGTTTTCCACACCTCATCTTAGCGGAACGCACCGCCTGATCCACCGCCGCATGAGCGGGAATGCGATCCAAAAACCACAACTGATACAGTGCGACCCTTAGTATCTCCACCGCATCCGGTTGAATCGAGGTTGTGGGATATTTGGAAAGGCGATTGATTAGTGCATCAAGACGCATCTTCCAGCGTAGGACTCCATAAACCAGTTCCGTTGCCAGCGCTCGGTCTTCCGGTTTTTGATCGGGATTGGAGTCCAGGATTTGGGAAAGCGCCTGCTCGGCGAAAGCGCCCGCATGGGTGAGTTTGAGGGCTTCAAGGGCCGATTCTCGTGCTGATGTTGCCGGTTTTCGATTCAATAAAGTTCCCTGGGTCAAAACATCCGGAGGTCGGCTCCGTCGGTCGTTTGTCTCATACTCTCTCGGTTCGGGCAAGTGATGGAGCGGGAAGTGATGAGAAGATCGGCATACCACCGAGCGACGCCACGGTAGTATAGCGGTTGCCGAAAGTTCGTCCGGAGAAGAAGCATTGACCTCCGGACCGCTCCGGGAGACCTATAGTGTCACGCTTTGAGAATTGCGGGAACCCTGAACGGTTGAGTGAATCGAAACAAACATCCGTAGGGGCGGGGTTTATCCCCGCCCGCCGTCGGCATCCAGGGAACGGGCGGGGGTAAACCCCGCCCCTTGTATGTTGATCTCAGAAGTACTTGACGCGGATTTCTCTGATCTCGACCCCCAGGGGGAGGGGGTTGGCGGTTCAAAGGAGTGTCCCGGAACGGTACTTCTTGAGATGTCACGGATGTATTCGCGCTTGCATGAACGGGTACATCTTGATAGTGGGGGGTTACACGCCTTCGAGACTCTCGGCAGGGAGTCATGAAGGGGCATCCGGTTGATCGTCCGCCCCTTTGTCCGTAGAGACAGTTTTGTAGCTTGATCGCCGGAGGCCGCAGTGTAAGAAGCCCGAACAGTCGCCAGGACCCTCAGAGGAGTCCGCATCCACAAGGTTGGGATACTACACA
>JAZDOF010000548.1:0-4614 GCA_043799015.1 Pseudomonadota bacterium
CATTAGGATGGATATATTGCGCCTGATTATCGCATACCGACGCTGCCCTTCGATTTGGTCGGGCATGCCGAGGATCCCGCCGAAGAGGGAGCTGATACGTCCTTTGATGTCCATATTTCCCTCAAGAAAGAAATTGTTCGCCCACCGGCTGTTTCCGTAACGACTTTACGTTTTGGGTAATTGTTCCCCACGATGGGTGAAGAAGGAACCACGTAGCTCAACCATAGAAGGCCGGATGCGATTCCCGTACTCCGATTCCATTAAAAAGCGTGGAAGAAAATAAGTCAAGTTATTATTGTAACAACACGGGTAAAACCTGTGGCGGGCGGGCGACGTATCCCCCCTCGAAAAAACCACGGTGGGGTCTGAACCGGTGACGTTCGGTGGTGCGTGAACGTTGACCGTTACGGCTCGCGGGTCCCGGCGGAACCAAGGTGTTTGTTTCGATTCACTCAACCGTTCAGGGTTCCCCCAATTCTCAACGCGTGACACTATAGCCTTTGATTTCTTTGTGCCTTTGTGTCTTGGTGGTTCATTCTTTGCCGATCGTGGTGAACGATTACGGTGGAGCCTACTCCGCGGGTGATGCAATGACGACTATCGTTCTTCCAACAATTTTCTTCCTATCCGCAAGAGCTGAGCTACGTCCACCGGCTTTTCAAGCACGGCATCGACACCGGCTTCATCCATTTTTTCAACTTCCTGGGACATGTCTCCCCATCCGGTGAGAAGCACGAAGGGTACCTTGGGCTTTCCCGATTCGGCGCAGGCCATCTTCATTCTTCGGCCGACCTCCCAACCGTTCATGCCGGGCATGCCCAGGTCACATACCACGAGGTCCGCTTCGTCATTCAAAAAGATGTCCAATCCCTGCTCCCCGGAATGCGCTGTGAGCACCTCCTGCCCGAGCCTCGTAAGCCCTACCTTCATGATATTTACAATGGACCGCATATCGTCGATCACCAGGATTCTGAGAGGTGGATCGGACGATTCCGTTTCATCCTGCCGGTCCGTCCCTCCAGCTTCTTCCGCCGACGGTAAACGAACGGTAAACACGGATCCTTTCCCCTGGGTGCTCTCCACCGTTATTTCCCCTTTGTGGCTCTTGATTATGCCGTGGCATCCGGTTAATCCCATACCGGAGGTCCGCACGCCTTTCGTGGTGAAGAACGGGTCGAAAACCCTGCCCAGGTCTTCCGGAGCAATACCGATGCCGTTGTCCCGCACTTGTAGGACGACGTGCCGCTCTGTCGTATATACTGCCACATCTATGTCGCCCCCGTCCGGCAGGGCTTCCGCGGAGTTCTTTATCAAGTTGAGGGCCACGTCGAACAGCTCGTTTTCTTTCCCGGCTACTCTGCAATCGTTCTCCAGGGATTGGGTGAGGTTTATCTTAACACCTTTCTTTTCGGGTACGGTCTTCCACCAAATTTGGCTCATTTCCACGGATTGGCGGACCACATCCGAAAGGTCCATCACCAGTTTTGAGTTCATACCGGGTTCAAACCTCGCGAAGTATTGAAGCCGTTTCACTATTTGTGAAGCAAACCTGGAAGTATCGATAATTCTGTCAAGGTTGGACTTAAGCTCGGCCGAGTCCCCTATTTCGAGATCCACAAGCGATAACTGGGCGCTTCCCAATACAACCTGCAACATGTTGTTGAAATTATGCGACACTCCTGCCGAAAGCTCCGCGACCGCCTTCAAGCGCTCCGACTGGAGCAGTAATTGCTCCGACCTTTTCCTTTCAGTGATGTCTACGTCGAAAGCGAGCTTGACTTCTCGCCCGTCCGGCCACTTGATGAAGCGATTGGTGGAATAGAAGTCCCGTTTAAGAACTGGGTTGTGGTACTCCCATCCGACCGACGTACCGTCTCCGGTCGGCGCTCCATAGGTTCCGCACCGGGGGCATGGGGCATCGAGACCCAGGAATAGACGGTGGCACGGCTTCTTGGTGTCTTCACCCCAGCCGAAGAGGTCCCTGGCGTATCTATTGAGATACACGATCTCATGCGTCTTTGGGTCGATCACGTTTACCACGGCATCAAGGCTGTCGAAGATAGAAAGAAGCTGCTTGCGCTCGAACCCTAGCGCCTCCTCCGCCAGTTTCCGGTCGCCGACGTCTTGAATCAACGCCACGAGGTAATCGGTGGAGCCGTCGGCCTTCCTTACGCTGCGGACGGATACGCCTGCATGGACCGTATCTCCATCCTTTCGGATGAAGCGCTTGTCCCTGGAATATCCCGCGGCGTCTCCTCGGACTACTTCGGCGAATTCATTGATCTCTTCGGCCAAATCATCCGGGTGAGTCAATTCGACCCACGTCATACGAGTCAGCTCTTCTTTGGGGTAACCGAGCATCCGGCAGAGTTTGTCGTTCACGTCCAACCAGCGACCCTCGCGGTGAATTGTGGCAATACCCGTGAGAGGAAGCTCGAAATAGCCTCTAAAGCGTGCTTCGCTCTCGCGAAGTGCGTCTTCCGCCAGCTTTCGACCCGTGATATCGTTCATTACAACTATGAGATATCGGATTTCACCTCGGGCATCCCTAATGCCGGCCATGGATACGTCCGCGGTTAAAACCGACCCGTTTTTGCGGATAAACCTTTTCTCGAATCTACAGCGCTCCGTTTTTCCCTGAAATAACCCTTGGAGCATTTCCTCGGCGGATGCGCGATCGTCGGGATGGATTACGTCGGGATAGTTCAATCTTCGGAGTTCATCCTGAGAGCAGCCGAGCATTGCGAGCCACGCCGCGTTGGCCTCCACAGGCCGGCCGCCCGCACCGAGAAGCGCAATTCCCACTGCGGCGTTATCATAGATTGCCCTGTAACGTTCTTCGCTTTCCCGCAGGGCCTCTTGGGCCTCTTTCTTTTCCTTGATCAACAGCTTCTTATTGAGTGCCCGGTCGATCACTGAAGGTATCAAATCAAGGTACCGAGCCTCGGGATCCTTAATGATGTAATCTTCGGCGCCGAGCTTCATCGCTTCTACGGCCACGGCTTCGTTTCCCGCACCGGTAATCATAATGGTGGGCATTATCGACCCCCTGGACGACAGGGCCCGGATTACCTCAAGCCCCGACATGCAGGGCATGTCATGGTCCACGGCCAATAGGTCGTAGCCTCCGCCCTCGCACATGGCCAGTCCCTGAACGCCGTCGCGCGCAAGGTCCACCTCGTATCCGGACCGGTGCAAACGACGTTGAAGGAGACGTGCGGCCCCCGGATCATCTTCGACATAAAGAATGCGTACAGCTTGAGGCGAGGACATGTCCGTCACTCCAACAGCTTGGAAAAGATCGGTACAAGATATCAGGCGCCCTTATTGAAAAAGCGCCGTGGAGTCTTAATTGAGCGGTTCGCGCCCCGTGAACCTTAAAACAGGGGGTCGTAGGATGGGGGACTCCCTGTGTATTTTTTGCCGGTTTGATTATAACATATTACCGGCAAGCTCGAAAACAATACGGGAGCAAGCGGTAACGCCGAGACCGGGCAAGGAGCTTTGGGGCATTCAAAACATCGAGGTATCAAATAGTTTGAGTTATTTGCCGGAATATTGTTTACTTTATGATCGGTTTTGTGTCAGTCTTTTTGCACTCGATACGGGTTTCACCGGTGCCGTGAAACCTACGCCGCTTACGCAAAATTGTGAGGACTCGGTTTTCAGAGTGCGGCAAAGATGACGCCGTCAACGGTTACGGAAAGTGAAACGATGAATATGCTTCGTATAATACTGCCTGGATTGATGGCGGTCATCACGGCGTTCGTCGCCGGTAATCCTTCATGGGCCGAATCTCGGCCGTCGGACGGAGATAACGGCCTTCGTTCCCCATCCACCGCACAAGAATCGACGACACCCCCGGTCTGGATAGTCGTCAATCTGTTCACCGGGCGTTCTTCCAAGCAGGCGGTCCGTGTGCGCGATACCTTTATTGAGCTGGGAGCCGAAGGTAACGGGGTGGTCCTGCCGTTTGCCGATGTAACGGTGGATCGAATCGAACGTATGAAACCCTCTTTCCTGGTGCTCAGTCCCAATGGCATACCGTGGTGCAGGTATAAGGGCAAGAACGGAGTGGATCTTCAGAACTTTTTAGATGCCCTGAAGGTAATCGTGGAAGAGCTCAACGTGCCGGTAGTCGGGATTTGCGGCGGACATCAGGCGATAGCCCTGGCATTCGGAGGCAAAGTCGGCCCCATTCTCGGTGGTGAAGACGATTGCTTTCCTTACGGTAAGAATCCGACGGAGAGGGGCCGCAGACATGTAGGGATCATGGCCCATGATCCGATCTTCCTTGGAATGGACCCCATGCTCAACATGGTCCAGAATCATTATGACGAAGTAAAACGTCTCCCGCCGGGCTTTGTCTGGCTGGCCGGCAATCAAACCTCCAAGTATCAGATCATAAGGCATCCTCAGAAACCGGCATACGGAATTCAAGCCCATTCGGAGTACTTTTTCGGGCCCAAACCGGATGGTGGACTGCTGCTGCGCAATTTCATACACCTTGCAAAGACGCACAATCGCTTGACACGGACGTCGGTCGTACGGTCGGAGGCGGAAAAAGGCCGCAGTGAGCCGGTGCGGGAGGCCGACCAACGCGACACGAAGCTG
>JAZDOF010000572.1:0-5987 GCA_043799015.1 Pseudomonadota bacterium
AGGAACAGGGATCTCCTGTTGGTGGTGAACGGCAAACCCGTTACCCCGGGCTTTTCGCACGCTTGGCCGGCGATTTTCAGCCCGGACGGGTCATAGATTCTTCTGAGGGCCGTCGAGCACGGCAGGTATTACCGAAGACTATTAGACGTATAGGCACGGTTCGGCGTCCAGGGAACGGGCGGGGATAAACCCCGCCCCTACAGATGTTTGTTTCGATTCACTCTACCGTTCAGGGTTCCCGCAATTCTCAACGGGTGACACTATAAGAAGCGGGCTGGAAAGCCTGCCCCACATCCCTAAGCCTCAGCCGCTTCTTTCCCATTCAGGCTCATCTCTGACGGTAACGGCCCCATCTCTTGTCTTGAGGCCGTGCAGGATCCCGTTATTCAGCCCTGGGGATTGAGGCGACCCCTTTCGATGCTACGTCCCTGAGCGCCTTGGAGATCATGCGAACGTGGTCCTGTTCGGACTGGATGAGCTTGTCGATCTCGCCCTTCCCTGCCGGGTCCGGCAGCAGATCCTTCATCCCCAGAAAGAAAACGACGGAGTCCTTTTCGAACATCAGGGCCATTTCCAGGGCCTGTATCGGAGTGGCCATCCCCTTGAGGTGTTCATCGGCCGATTGCTTGGTAAAGATATGAGTATCCGCCGTTGCTTGCAGATAGCTCTCCGCCAAGCCTTCGGGGTCCCATACGGATTCTGCGGGAAGGGACGAGGCCACGGTTGATCTGAACGCCTTAAACAGCACTATATGGCCTGCTTCCATCCCTGCCAAGTCTTCGAAAAGCTTCTTCACTTTAGGATTGTCGGTCTTTGCGGCAGCGCCGTCGTAAAAAGCCTTACCGTTTTCCTCTATGCGCACGGCCATGGCGAAAACATCGTCAGCCGTTCCGAAAACAAACATGTATTCCTCCTTCATGTTGCGGGTCGCTCAGGGGACCCGCCGACCGTCTTGACGGATCGTTTTCCGGATATAGGTCCGATTTGCCGAAACCCGATATTAGTTCATTCGGTAAATGTTCAACCCTATTTTCTCTTCCCGTCCGAAAACGAGCTGGTTGCCCTCGGTTGAAGCGATGATCGTGGTTATGCCGGACTTTGACGCCCCGAACTCCTTGCCCAGGTCCACCTTGAGCGTGAGCTTGTCCCCATCGACCTCCATAGCGACATTCTTGAATTCGTTACGCCGTCCCTTTGCGGGCTTCTTGCTCTCTTGTCGATAGACGTTCAGCCCGATCCGCTCCTCTCTACCCGGAATGGCCTTATTGCCCCCGGTTGAAGCAATAATGATCGTCTTCCCGGATTTTGAAGGACCGAACTCCTGGGACAAGTCCACAACTATGGTAAAATCGTTGTCCTGGAGGGACAATTCGATATTCTTCATGTCCGCGGGCCGGACCTTTTCCAGGTTTCTTGGTTCGGGCTTCTTCCTTGCCCGGGAACCGGCTTTCAGTGAGGCGACACCTGGTGCCGGCGGTTCCGAGGGGTCGTTTTGATCCCGGTCGGCCTCACCGGAAAGCTCTATAAGGGGTATGACGCCGCAGGAGCTCACGGCCAGAAGGTGTAGAGTCTCCTTGGGGAGTTCGTTCAGGGCTCTCAAACAATCATCACTCGATACATCGGAGTCCCATCCGATCGCGCTCAACCTCTCCCTTAGACTTGTATCGTCGATGCCTGCGTCCTCCTCGATCAGGGCCGAGGCATCTTTCAGGAATTGCCGCGTCTCGTCGAAATCGTGAAAGCCATTCGAGAAATCCTTTATGGTCTTCATGATTGCGGCGGCCACGCGCGAGTCCGCGAGCCCGAGCTTAGGATCGGTCACCAAGTGGTGCCATCTTCGAGGAGTCGGCGAGTCTAAGCTTCTATAGTAATTAGCGAAATCCTCCGCGCTTACGCAAAACTCAAATCCGGATTCCGTTCTTAGGGAGTACGGGGTGCGCGTCCGGTCCGTCACATCCACGATGATCCCGGGGTTGGTCCCAAGGAATTGCTGATACCTATCCGTCATGAACCGTCCTTTAATCTGAAGTGCTCTTCCGTACGAAGACGCCCACACTCCTGTTAACGCGAATATCAGGGGTCGTCTTTCTCAACCGGATATCCGCTTTTTTCCCACGCCGAAAACCCTGGTGCCATAATGAAAAGGCGTTTGTACCCCAGTCCCACCGGAAACCCGGCAACATCTTCGGCCAAATGGCATTCCGGGCCGCTGCAGTAGAGAATAATCCCGGCGCTCTCCGGCAGCAAGGGCTGAACTCTCGGGAACATCTCCTCCTTACGGTTGCCGGGAAGAGATACCGCCCCTTTTATGCGACCGTCAAGAAGCTCCTCTTCGGTTCGCGCATCTACGAACACGGTTTGAGGATCATCGAACATGGCCCTTGCCCGCTTTTCATCTATCAGCGGGATTTTGGCGCCGGAAACTTCCTTTTCTTTCGGGGGAACGTAAACAAGGGGTACGCCCCATGGCGAAGCCGCGTTGACGAACAGGCCGGCCGGCGATGCGCAAACGATTATGATCAGACATCTTAGGGCTACTTCCGCTGCGTCTTTCATGCGGGGAATCTAACATTGGGAGCCGGCCTCTTTCAACCCCAAAAAGGTACTCGTTCGTCGGTCGATCGGTTTTTTATAGTCGGATCGGTACAGCAAGTGACGAACCATCGGATGTCGATGAACAGAATCACGCATGATTCGGCGGATTTCGTGCCGCAATGCCCTTGCGTTCCGGTCCTGTTTTCCGTAGGGTGACTTCGGTTGACCGGAGGTGGGCCGATGTCGGGCTTTATCAAGAAGCGTCCTTGGCTGATAGGGGTCATGACCGGGTGCATCGTCCTGGGACTAGCCCTAAAGGCCGCGCACGACGAAGCGCAGCGATCCTCGGACCAAATACGAGCCTACACGCTGGAGCAACTCCGGGAAATCCGGGACCGTCTCCGGATTTCACTGTACAGACGTATTTTCTTGACGTCCGGGCTCGTTGGATACGTCGCGGACAACCCGGAAATCGACGATAGGAAATTTCAGTCTCTGGCCAAGATCTTGGGGGACGGGGATAAGGCCATTCGAAGCATTCAGCTTGCCCGTAACACCGTGGTTTCTCATATCTGGCCTTTGAAAGGGAACGAAGCCGGAGTCGGCCTGCGGTTGCTGGACTTGCCCGGTCAGGCCCAAGCCGTAAAGAAAACCATAGAGAGCGGCAAAACGCTGGTTGCAGGCCCGGTAGATCTTGTGCAGGGCGGAACCGGTTTTGTGAGCAGGACTCCCATTTTCGTTCAATCAGGACGTGGGGATTCGCAACCGGGCATCTATTGGGGACTTGCCACGGCGGTCATCGACGCCCCGACCATATTGGAGGAAGCCGGCCTTTCCGAGCTCCCCCAAGGAATCGAGCCGGCAATTAGAGGGAAAGACGGCCGAGGGCCCGGGGGAGATGTGTTTTTCGGCGACCCCCGCATCTTTGACAAGGACCCGCTTACCATTGATGTGGAACTGCCGTCGGGCTCCTGGACCATAGGCGCCCTACCGGCCGAGGATGGTCACGGAGGGGAGCATTGGGGATTCCTTATTCTGTGCTTCGGCATACCGGCTTCTCTGGCTTTCGCCGTTCTTGCATGGAAGCTCGCCGACGAACCGATAAGATTGATGGCGGAGATGGAAGTCCGTCGACGCGCCGAAGAGGCTTTGGCGCAGTCCAGGGCAAATCTGGAGGAAACAAACAGGGAACTTGCCCAGACTGCTGAACGTGCGGTTGAAATGGCCCATCGCGCTGAGGAGGCCGGCAGGGCCAAATCCGAGTTTCTGGCGAACATGAGCCATGAGATCCGCACCCCCCTGAACGGCGTGATCGGTATGACCGGCTTGCTCCTGGACACGGAGCTTACCGATGAACAGAGACAATTTGCCGAGACGGTACGGGATAGTACGGAATCCCTCCTCACCATCATTAACGACATCCTGGATATCTCCAAGATGGAAGCCGGCAAGCTTGATCTCGGGATCCGTGATATCGACCTTCAAACCATGCTGGATGATTTCACTTCCGCCATGGCCTATGCCGCCGATGCCAAGGATTTAGAGTTGCTGTGCGGCATCGACGCCAAGGTCCCCGTTCTTCTTAGAGGCGACCCGGACCGACTACGGCAAGTCCTTACCAACCTGGTGGGCAATGCCGTTAAGTTCACCGAATCCGGCGAGGTAGCGATCCACGTCGGTTCGGAGTCGGAAACGGACCAAGACATTGTCCTGCGTTTCTCGGTTCGTGATACTGGAATCGGTATACCGAAAGACAAACTGAGTCTGCTGTTCGACAAGTTCACTCAAGTGGACGCATCCGCGACAAGGAAATACGGCGGTACCGGGCTGGGATTGGCCATCTCCAAGCAGCTCGCCGAATTGATGGGGGGCGAAGCCGGCATTGTGAGCGAGGAAGGTAAGGGCTCGGAATTTTGGTTCACCGCGCGCCTGCTGAAACAACCGACTGAAAACCGACCCTCCGGACTTGTCCTTGAAGGCCTGGGGGGAATGCGGATCTTGATCGTCGACGACAACAGAACAAATCGGGAGTTCCTATCCGCCCGAACGGCCGCCCTGGGGATGCGCCCTTCCCTTGCCCCTGACGGTAATGCCGCACTGGATTGCCTTCATGGGGCCATCGACGAGAACGACCCGTTCTCCATGGCGCTCATAGACCTTCACATGCCCGGTATGGACGGCGAGGCCCTTGGACGCGCGATCAAAGCCGATCAGCGAACGGCCGATACCCGGATGGCGTTGATGATCCCCCCAAGCGCTCGGGGACAAGCCGGTCGTTTTGGAGCTGCCGGCTTTGAGGATTGCTTGACCAAGCCCATAAAATATCGTGACCTGGCGACCTTCCTGACCGGATCCGCCGGGGGACATGATTCGGCCGGCGCGCGCTCCCTATCCCCGGCTGGAATCGAGGGGACGAGCCGGAAGGATCTTAGTCCGGGCCGAGTGGGCGAAACCAGGATTCTGCTGGTGGAGGACAACACCATCAATCGCCAGGTTGCCCAGGGGCTCCTGAATAAGCTGGGGCTGAGCGCGGACACCGCCGGCGACGGTACCGAGGCACTGGAAGCCCTGGGTGTCACCCCCTATGATCTGGTTCTCATGGACGTTCAAATGTCCAAAATGGATGGAATTGAGGCTACGAGGGAGATCCGCAGCCCCCGATCCGCCGTCCTCAATCACGAGGTCCCCGTTGTCGCGATTACCGCGCACGCAATGTCGGGAGATCGGGAGAGATGCCTTCAGGCCGGAATGAACGACTACATCGCCAAGCCTATTTCCCTCAACGCCTTGGCTGATGCCCTGGAGCGTCTGCTTCCGGGTCTGAACCTTCACCGCACGCAGGAGACGACTGCGGAAGTGAACGCCTGCCTGGAGCGGGTATGGGACAAAGACGCAATGTTCGAACGAGTGATGGGAGATCAGGAGCTGGCAAAGAGCATTGTGGAGCTGTTCCTCGACGATGCACCCCAGCAGATTAAGGGCCTACGCGAATACCTGCAAAATGGGGACGCCGTAAATGCGGCCCGCCGCGCCCACGATATCAAGGGATCATCGGCTACCATCGGTGGTGAGTGCCTGCGCCAAGCCGCGCTCGAAGTGGAAAAAGCGGTAAGGAGCGGCGATATGGGGGCCGCGGCGGCTCTAATGCCCGACCTTGAAGGACAATTCGAGCGGTTGAAGGATGCGTTGGAGAAGGAGCAATTTACGGGGTAGGCGTCACCGGACAAGACTTCATACCAATATGCGTACGGATGAGAAATATACTTAAGTAGGGTCGGGATTTGTCCCCGCCCGTTGGACGAAGGCCAGGATAGGGCCGAGACCATATGCGTTGAAGGAAGTGGTAATGGGCAGACACAAGAAGCTGCTTGTCAGGTTATTGAACGGGACATCCGACGCGGATATTCAGTTCGACGGCTTATGCGCGTTGCTTCGCAATCTTGGCTTCTCCG